>CAZHBH010000001.1:0-89967 GCA_964530525.1 uncultured Rhabdothermincola sp.
AGGTGTGGGTGGTCTTGCCCCCTGGGGAAGCCGTGACGACGTAGCCCGTGATGGGGCTTCCACCGTCGTCGGCAGGCGGGGTCCAGCTGACGTGGGCCATGAGGGGCCCGGCCTCAGCTGAGACGTCTGTGGGGGCACCCGGTGCTGTGGCACCGCCCTGGACGGTGGTCACCGCCTGGGTGGCGTTGTGGACCACACAGCTCAGCTTCACGTACACGTCCTGGAAGACGATCTCGGTCGGTGGCACGTGGATCGTGATGTTCAGCGGGGAGCGCATCGCGTAGGCGATGTCTTGTGCAGCGCTGGCGGTCACGGTTCCAGAAGCGCCGAGGGTGATGGTCGCAGTCGGATCGGTGATCGTGTAGCCCTCTGGGAACTCCCAGAGCTGCTCTGATCCACCCGATGCCTGCATCGCCAGGTCCATGTCCTCCATGTAGATGACCTCTGCCTGGGCCTCGATGGCCAGGTTGGCGAGGGTCTCTGGCAGCGTCACCGACCAGCTGAAGCTGACGTCTCCAGAACCACCGTTGGCAAGGGCCTCAGGCACTGTGGCGTCCAGCTCGGTGCCGAGGAACAAGATCCCGTCCGGTGGGGCCACGAGGTTCTTCATGATCCCCTCGGAGAAGGTGTCGGCTCCCTGGCACTCGAACACGGGCTCGGCGAAGTCCTCGTCGATCTCGTAGTCCTGTGCAGGGCTAGCTGAGCCCTCGAAGGCCTCTGGGTCCTCTGGCGTGAACACCGCAGACAGAGAGTGAGATCCCGGTGCCAGGCTGTTCACGACCACCTCGGCTTGGCCACCGGTGACGGCCACGGGGCCGGCGATGGTGGTCTCACCATCGATGAAGGTGACAGTTCCCACGGCCTCGGAAGGTGTGATCGTGGCCGTGAGGGTCACGTCCTCGCCGAGGTGAGCGGAGCCCTCCGGGTCGATCGCGAGGGTCGTACCGGTCTCGACTGGACCCACGGGGGCTGCGTCGATGATGTAGGGCACACCTTCGGACTCAGATGGCGAGAAGGCCAGCTCGTCGGTGGGCACGAACTCGGCGAACAGCTCGTGGCTACCCAGCTCCAAGTCGTTGACCACCAGGGTGGCAACTCCCTCGACCAGCTCAGCGGTGCCGATGGTGCCGTGCTCGTCACCGAAGGTGACCGAGCCCACTGCTTCGGATGGCATGACAGTGGCCGTGAGGGTCACGTCTGTGCCCTCGGTGGCGTGCTCGGCGGGGCTGACCTCCAAGGTAGTGGTGGTCTCCACGGCGGGCTCCACGACCTGGTGGGCCACAGCAGCCGATGTGGAGCCGTTCACCGCCGAGGGGTTGGCCGAGGTGAACGTGGCCGTGAGGCTGTGCTCACCCAGGCCCAGACTCCAGGCGGTGCGTGTGGCAACTCCCTCGTTGACAGTTGCAATGCCCAATGAGGTCTCACCGTCGAAGAACTCGACCGTGCCCGCGTTGAGGTTGTTCGGACCAACCGTCGCGGTGAGGAGCACTGGCTCACCGGGGATTGAGCTGCCCTCTGGCAAAGTCGCCAACGAGATGTTCGATGCCGCAGGTGACCCGGCGGGAACCACGACTTGGGTGAACCTGGGGCTGACCGACGACAGGAACTCGGGGTTGTCGGGAGCGAACTCCCCCCACACCTCGTAGGTGCCCGCCGGCAGCGTCGCCGTCGCAGGAGAGTTGCTGAGGCGACCTAGACCTCGGCCGTCCCCTGATCGGGCGATGAACGTCACCGTCCCCGTACCGAGAGGCGTAACGACGTCGGTCTCGGTGTTCTCGGCGAAGTACGACATCACGCCCGTCATGCGGGGGTTAGCGTTCATGACATAGCTGGCGTAGCCATTGATCTGGCTCCATGCCACACCTTCTACTGCCGGGAACGGCGGAATCGGTCGTGGGTCACCATCCGCAGTTGAGTTGGTACCCGCCTGACCGACCGGGAAGATCGACTGGATCTGTGAGTGGGTCTGGAAGGGATCTTCGGTGCTAACCGGGACCACCGTATAGGTGACCTCAATGGGATCCGACGGCAGGCATCCGGAATTGTAGGGGGCCTGAGGGTTGTCCCCGGTGGTGGGAGCCATGGGGTCGGCCCAGAGCTTCACGGTGTGCTCGCCGAGCGAGGTGGGGATGCTCTGGTCGAAGTACTCATATCGACCGAAGCTCTGAGTTCCGGTCGGAACCCCATCGATCTCCACGTAGACGGATACCGAGCCGTAAGGCTCCACGCACTCCACCGGCCCTACCTCGAAGCCCCAAGTGGCGCTGTTCTGGGTGGTGATACCGGGGAATAGATCGCCGCCTCTCAGTCCGCTGAAGGTGCGCTCCAACGTGAACTTGCGCATCTCCCCGCTCACGTCGATAGGTGCGGAGTTCGACTCGGCCGCTCCCCACCACCAGTTGGAACCTGGGTACGACGGCGTGAACACCGCCCGAAGGGAGTGAGGACCGGGCGAGAGGGCGATCTGCGTTTGGATGATCCCATCGCTCGACGGACTGAGGGTGGTCGAGGACGATGTGCGGACCTGTTGCAGCGCTGGATTCGGCTCTAGGTCGTCTATGAGGGTGACGCTTCCCTGCAGTGGAGCGGGGGCTGCCACGGAGTTCGGCGCGGGGGTCACTCGAATCGTTACGGGCACCGATGCCGCCGTCGCAGCTATCTCCTGCACCTCGAGCTCGACATTGACCTCGTGCTTCTCTACGGCTGGGTAAACCGTGTGAGCGGTGGGCGACGACGGAGCACTGGAGGCGAACTGGAGGCGAGCTCCTTGAATGGGCACGAAGACCGCCGTCAGCTCGTTCTCCCCGACGGGCAGGGGTGGCCAACTGCCTCCTGCACCCTCCTCCCGCGGTATCACGTCACTCCCCGTCACAGTCGGTGTGTTGAATGTGAATGGGAACCCTTGCTGAACGAGTGTCCCGTTTGAGTAGAAGTCGATCTGGTTGGTGTTGAAGCTGAACAGCCCGAAGTCCGTCGAAGCAGTCGCCGTCACCGTGATCGGCTCTCCGTAGAAGCTGTACGGCTGGCTCACCGTGACGTCAGCGATCTCGACCGGCATGCCCGCCGCCGGGGTACCCGTGAGCGTCCAGTCGAAGTCCACGACCCCACCCGACAGCGCCGAGTTCACCGGGGCGGCAAGAGAGATGCCGCTTTCGGTGATGCACCCCTGCGCGGCCGGGATGTAGCTACCGGGTTGGCTGGGGAGCGGCAGGTCGCCAGAAGTGCCGGAACGAGTGCCCTCGAAGGCCACCTCGAAGGGGCCGAGCGCACAGGAGCTGCCGAACGAGACGGTGCCGCCTCCGAAGTTCGCCTCCGTGACCTGGAAGAAGAGGTCACCGGCGAGTTCGGCTTCGGCTCCGGGTAGCCAGCTGCTGGTCCCGTCGTCCCAAACGTTGTCGAGACCCCCGACCGTCGTGCCGTTGGCCTGCACGAGCGAGCCGGTGATCGTCCCGCCCGGGATCGTGTAGGTGGTGGACGGAACCAGGAACGTACCAGCAAGGGTCTGGAAGCCCGTGTGGTCGGTGCGGTAGCTGCCGTTGAGGAAGGTGCTGGCGGGAACAGCGGCAGTCGCGTTGTTGAGCGTGATCGTCCCGGTGAGCGGGAAGTTCGAACCGTTGACAACGGAGCTGTTGGTCGTGAGCGACGCAGAGACGCCGGCTGTCCCGAAGCCCGGGAGGTACTCGGTGTCACCGTCGTACTCAGCCCTCATAATGTGCCCACCTTCGGCGAGCGGACCGGTGGTGAAGACGGCGAACCCTTCAGCCAGGGATGCCTCACCGACGAGGGAGTCGCCGTCGTAGAGGCGGACCATCCCAGTGGGATCCTGTGTCGCGTCGCCGGTCGGCTCCACCGTGACCGTCACGTCGATGGGACTAGCGATCGCCTGGCCCCCGTTGGTCGGCGGGTTCGAGTTCGACGGGACGACAGAGAGCTGCACCGGCGTGCGGTTCGCGGGGTTGGTCACCGTCACCACGACGGCGTTCGACGTCGAGCCCTCGAACAGCGGGCTTCCCAGGTAGGTGGCCGTGATGGAGCGCGTGCCGACGTTGTTCAACGTCGCTTCGAAGGAAGCGACGCCGTCAGCGTTCAGCTCGGCCAAGCCGAGGGACACGCCACCGTCGGCGAAGCGCACCGCCCCCGACGAGGCCGGCCCGTCGGCTGTCGTGACGGTGGCCGTCAGCATCGACTTCGAGCCACCCGGCAGAAGCGTCGGGTTGGCGGTCAGAGCGGTCGTCGTCGGGATCGTCGTGGTGCCCGACGAGATGACCGTGCCGAACAGCACAGGAGCCGGAACGTTGCCCTGGGCCCAGCAGTAGACCGTGGCCTGCGCGTAGTTGTTGTTGGCGAGGAACGTGTAGCCCGTGCTGGCACGGTCGAGTCCGGAGACCCTCGTCGAGATCGTCGAACCCTCGGCACCGGTCGCGCGCACCGTCACGTCGAACGACGGGTGCTTGAAGGGCGTGGAGTTGTCGGGCAACGAGGGGTTCTTCACCACGGCACCGACCGAGAGCACCAAGCGAGCTGGGCTGAAGCTCTCGTCCACCGCTATGCCGTAGGGGCCCGCCGTGCCGTAGGTCGAGTCGGGAACTATGGACACGCTGACGAGCTCCGCGTTGGTCGGGAGGTTGAACATCAGCTTGATGTCCTCGAGGCCCGTGACGGTTACCTCACCGACGAGGTCGTTGAAGGCCTTGTCGGGCAGGTAGCCCTCGTCGGGGATCACCCGGAACGTGAACTCCGTGTCGGGCTCGACGGTCTCGGGGTGCTCGATGGTGAAGCCGAGGGGCTCGAACTGGGTCTGGCCTATGCCTGCCGCCTCGCCGATGCACTCGCTGGTCCACACGGTGTGCGTCGCCTCGGTGTTCTCGGGCTCCTGGGCGCCGGAGATCGAGGGCGGTGGAACCGCCAAGGCCAGGAGCGAGCCGACCATGGCCAAGACCAACAAGGCCACGGTGGCAGCTCGCCACCTCTTCATGTGTGGCGACGCGGACGCGCCGCGCGCACCTCTACCCAACGACTTGCTCATTGAACCCCCCTGGATTGCTTCTGACTGGATGACTGACTGCTACTGACTTGCTTGGAACTCGTTCTCCTAGAGCTGAGGTGAGCCCGGCTTGCGGGCCGAGGCCAACGCGTGGCCCTCGGCGATGACCTTGCGGACCATCTGCACGGTCGGACGATCCCGGTCGGTGGCCCGGAAGGCGATCGACACGGGCACCACCCAGCCCGACTGCTCGACGGCCAACTCCACGAGCTGGCCGGAGGCGAGCTCGGAGGCGACCACCGAGTGGGCCGCCACCCTCAACCCGCCGAGGTCGCCGTCGGTGGACTCACCGCTCATCCCCGACACCGGCAACCCCACCGGGAGCGTGCCGAGCTCCATCAACGAGATCGAGCCCTCGCGCTTGGCCAACGGGTGCTCGGGCGGGGCGACCCACACGACCGGGTCGGTGAACACCTCCTCGGCCACGATCCCGATGGACGACGGCGAGAGCTCGCCGTCACCGTGACCGTTGCCCGACGAGGAACCGTTGGAGGCGAGCTTCGAGATGTCCGAAGCGGTGAAGACGCCCACCGCCACGTCGGCCCCGCCATCGACGAGGGCACGCAGTACGTTGGCAGCATCGTCACCCGTCGAGAGCTCGATGCTCGAGGCGCTGGCCAGGTTCTGCAGGAAGGGGACCACCGCCGTGCTCACGGAAGCCTGCACCCGGACCCTCAGGTGATCGTCGTCGTCCACCACCACCAGGGCCTGCTCGACCAGGGCGACCGCCTGGGAGGCGTAGGGGAAGAGTCGGAAGCCGGCGGTGGTCGGCTGCATGCCGAAGGCCACACGGTCGAAGAGCTGGACGCCCAACCGGGCCTCGAGACGGCGGATGCGCTCCGACACGGACTGCTGCGAGACACCGAGCTTGGCTGCCGCACGGGTGACCGAGCGCTCCGACGCCACGATGATGAAGGAACGGAGGTCATCGATGCTCAGTGCCATTTTCACCACCCCCACAGGACAGTTCGATATCGGTGCCGCTAGACCACTACGAATCACGATAACTGATTTGTCTGTCCCATGCTAGTACCCAACAGGAAAATTCTTACTCAGGTTGTTCCCGGAAGATGATCCCTTGGAACAGGTGCCACCTGGTTCAGGAAGTAGGGCAGCAGGGTTGACCCTGGCTTCGTCGTCCGGATCACTGCTTCGCCTGGGCTCCTGGCGTGGGCGGGTGGCGTTGCTGGCCACGGTGCTGGCGAGCTCCACCGCGATGCTCGACTCGACGGTGGCCAACGTGGCGCTCCCCCACATCGGCGACGAGCTGGACGCAGGGGTCACCGGGCTGCAGTGGGTGATCACCGGCTACCTGCTGACCCTGGCCTCTCTCATCCTCGTGGGAGGCGCTTTGGGCGACCGGTTCGGCCGGAAGCGCACGTTCCTGCTGGGGGCGGCGTGGTTCGCGCTCGCATCCCTGGGCTGTGCGCTCGCTCCCACTCTCCCCCTGCTCGTGGTGGCGCGGATGATGCAGGGCGTGGGCGGCGCACTGCTCACCCCCGCGTCGCTCGCCCTCACGCAGGCGAGCTTCGACCCCGAAGACCGGGGTGCAGCCGTGGGCGCGTGGGCGGGCATGGGTGGGCTCGCCATAGCGGTGGGACCCTTGGTCGGCGCCTGGTTGGTGGACGGCCTCGGCTGGCGCTGGGCGTTCCTGCTCAACCTGCCGCTGCTCGCCGCCGTCGGCGTGGCGGCGCTCGCCATCCCCGAGACAGGCAGGACGCGCGAGCGCACATCCTTCGACCTGGCGGGTGCCGTGCTCGGAGTCGCCACGCTGGGAGCGGCGACGTGGGCGCTCACCCAGGGACCCGAGCTGGGGTGGGGGGCACCGAGCGTGATCGCGTCGGCCCTGGGCGCCGTGGCCTCAGCAGCGGTGTTCGTGTGGTTGGAGCACCGGAAGGCGAACCCGATGGTGCCCGGAGAGCTGTTCCGATCGCGCACGTTCACCGTGCTGAACATCGCGACTTTCGCTCTCTACGCCATGCTCGGTGCTCAGCTCTTCCTGGTCGTGTACCAGTTGCAGGTGACCACCGGCTGGTCGGCCACGCTCGCCACCACCGCCCTCATACCCACCACCTTGTTGATGGTCGCCGGCTCGGCCTGGTCCGGCGCCATCTCGGCGCGCATCGGGCCCAAGCCACAGATGGTCATCGGTCCCCTGCTCGCTGCGATCGGAGTGGTGCTGCTCGCGGGCATCGACGACGGCACCTCGTGGTGGATCGACGTCCTCCCGGGCGCCACCATCCTCGGCCTCGGCCTGGTGACGTTCGTGGCCCCGCTCACCGCGTCGGTCCTCGCCGCCGTGGAGGAGAGCCGCGTCGGCACCGCGAGCGGGATCAACAACGCCGTGGCACGCACGGGGAGCCTAGTGGCCGTCGCCCTCATCCCCGGCGTTGCCGGGCTCGCCTCGGCGAGCGGGAACGACGCCGTCACCGACGCCTACCGCCTCGGGATGCTCCTCACGGCGGCGCTCGGCCTTGCGGCCGCCCTGGTGTCGGCCACGGCCCTCCCCCGCCACGTCGAGCTTCCGACCGACCGCTCCCACTGACCCCGCCACCGGACGCCACCGCGCTGGCACGGGGAGAGCGCAGAGCGGTGAAAGATCCGTGGCGCGACATCCGAGGCACTGCGAGACTGGACCCACCCCCGACCACTGAAGCACGAGGAGATGGCCATGGCCGTGAACCCGATCCCCGAAGGCTACCCACGCATCTGCGCATCGCTGATAGTCGACGGAGCAGGCGACGCCATCGAGTTCTACAAGGACGTCTTCGGCGCCACCGAGCGCATGAGGATGGAGGGCCCTCCCGGCAAGTTGGGGCACGCCGAGCTCGAGGTGGACGACTCCATCATCATGCTGGCCGACGAGTTCCCCGACATGGGCTACGTCGGACCGAAGAAGATCGGCGGCACCCCCATCACGATGATGATCTACGTGGAGGACGTCGACGCCACCTTCCAGAAGGCGCTGGCCGCCGGTGCCACCTCGGTGCGGGAGATCGAGGACCAGTTCTACGGCGACCGCAGCGGGAGCATCGAGGACCCCTGGGGCCACCGCTGGCACATCGCCACCCACGTGGAAGACGTCTCCCCCGACGAGATGGACCGGCGGGCAGCAGCGATGATGTCGGAGCAGTCCTAGCCAGGACCGATCCCGGGTGAGCAGCGGGGTGCGGACCCTACGCGGCGGTCCCGGTGGGCTCGCCTGACTCGGCCCGATCGCCTGACGAGTCGTCGGAGCGCTGCCCGCCACGGTCCGGGCGATCCTCGGGGTGATCCCCCCGCCCACCACGAACGCCCCTGCCGGGAGGTGGGGGTGGCGGCATCTCTTCGCCGAGGCGCGCTATCACGGCATCGGCCTGCTCCTGTGTGAGCGTGCCGTCCTCGACCAAGGGCGAGAGCACCTCGGTGAGGTGCTCGATTCGCTTCTCCTTGTGCTCGGCCCGGCGCGCCTCAAGATCGGGTGCTCGATCCTCGCTCGGCTGGTCGGTGCTCGCAGGAGCGTCCGACTGGGCGCCCGACATCCCGGGCGCACCCACCACGAGGCCCGCCGCCGCTCCTGCCGTGAGGCCCGCCGCCAGTCCGACTGCCGCTAGTCGCTTGCCCATCCAACTCTCCTTCGCTCTTCGTTCGGTTGCAGTTCCCGGCTCACACCGGGGCACCCACGACCTTGAGCGCCCCACGAAAGGACCGGCTCAAGTCCACGCGAGAAGCGCGTAAGAGGAACGTGGATCAGCGGTTCTCACGGGGCTCTGACGAAGTGGCCGTACGATCTCGCCGATGGCCGAGGAACGAAGGCCCCAGGTGCTCGTGGCCGAGGACGATCGGCAGATCCGAGAGGCGCTCGACAGGGCGCTTCGGATGGAGGGGTACGACCCGGAGCTGGTTCCCGACGGCGCGGCCGCGCTGCGGGCGGCGGATGGGGCCTCGCTGCCGGACGTGGTCATCCTCGACGTGATGATGCCCGAGGTCGACGGTCTCACCGTGTGCCGCTCGCTACGCCGCCAGCACCCATCCCTGCCGATCCTCATGCTCACCGCACGCCACGAGGTCGGCGACCGGGTGGCCGGGCTGGACGCCGGCGCCGACGACTACCTCGTGAAGCCCTTCGCGATGAGCGAGCTGGCTGCGAGGCTCCGGTCGCTTCTCCGTCGGACGAGCCTGACGGACGCCGAGGGGCCCCTGCGCGTCGGGGACCTCGTGGTGGACCCCGCCTCCCGACGGGTGGCTCGGGGAGGCAGGGGCATCGACCTGACCAAGACCGAGTTCGACCTGCTGGAGCTGCTGGTCGCCAACGTCGGCATCGTGCTCAGCCGCGAGACCATCTACGACCGCATCTGGGGCTTCGACTTCGAGACGAGCTCACGCTCGCTCGACGTGTACGTGGGGTACCTGAGGGCCAAGACCGAAGCCGGCGGCGAAGAGCGCCTGGTCCACACCGTTCGGGGTGTCGGCTACGTGCTGAGGGAGCCGTGAGGGAGGTCCCGCGCTCCCGGGGGACGACGGCTCCGTGAGCCTTCGTTGGCGCATCGCCCTGGCGCTCGCCGTGATCGCAGGGATCGTCGGGACGCTGGCTGCCGCCGGTGCCTACCTGGCCACAGCCAGGGGCCTGCAGTCGTCGGTGGACGATGCGCTGGAGGTGCGCGCGCGAGACATCTACGGAGCCGGCGTGCGAGGCCGCCCGGGCCCCGGCAGGCCACCACAGCTCGACTGCCCGCCGATCGACGCCCTGAGGGGCCTGTGGGCCACCCAGGTGGTCACCGCCACCGGAGACGTCACCGTGTGCGGGCCGGGGCCGGTCACCTTGCCGGTGAACCCGGAAGACCTCGCCGAGGCCGACCACCGAGGGAGCATGCGCTTCGCCACGGTGGAGGTGGACGGCCACGAATACCGGGTGGTGACGCTCGGATGGGGCAACGGCTCCGCCATCCAGATCGCCCGCGACCTCAACGAGGCCACGTCGGTGCTGACAGGCCTGAGGGATCGGCTCGTGGCCATCGTGGGCGCGGCGGTGCTCGCCGCGGCAGGGTTGGGGTGGATGGTGGCGCGGCGGATGGTGCGACCGGTGGTACGGCTCCGTGATTCCGCCGAGTCGATCGCAGCGACCCAGGATCTGGCCACACCCGTGCCATCGGGGGGGTCGGGTGAGGTGGGCAGCCTGGCCCGCAGCTTCACGACGATGGTCGAGGCCCTCGCCGCCTCGCGCGACCAGCAGCAGCGCCTGATCTCGGATGCGAGCCACGAGATGCGCACCCCCCTCACCAGCCTGCGGACCAACCTCGAGCTGCTGGAGCGCCTGGAGGAGATGGGCGATGACGACCGACGAGCCGCGCTGGAGGCGGTGGTGGCCGACGTGGGCGAGCTCACCCACATGCTCACCGAACTGGTGGAGCTGTCGTCGGACCCCACCAGGGACGAGCCGGCCGAGGAGGCGACGCTGGAGGAGCTGGCCGAGGAGGTGGCCGCACGAGCCCGCCGGCGCAGCCGTCGCACGATCGTCGTGACCGCCGAGGAACCCGTGCTGCGACTGCTGGTGCGAACCCGGATGGTGCAGCGGGCCATCGCCAACCTCGTGGACAACGCTCTCAAGTACAGCTCCGCCGACAGCACGGTGGATGTGCGGGTGCGAGGCCCTGAGGTAGAGGTGCGAGATCAGGGCCCTGGCATCGCCGAGGCAGACCTGCCCCACGTGTTCGACCGCTTCTTCCGCTCCGACGCTGCCCGGACGGAGCCCGGATCGGGCCTGGGCCTGGCCATCGTGGCCCACGTGGCCGAGCGTCACGGGGGAGCCACCTGGGCGAGAAACGACCCGCAGGGAGGCGCCGTCGTCGGGTTCAGCGTGAGCCCTGCCGGCAAGGGCGGGGTTCGCGCCTGACGAGGTGGCGGGACCGTCAGATCTTGCCGACGAGCTCTGCGGACGGGGCCAACGTGGCCTGGCCCTCCTGCCAGTTGGCGGGGCACACCTGACCCGGGTTCTCACGCACGAACTGAGCGGCCTTGACCTTGCGAACCAGCTCGGCTGCGTTGCGACCGACGCCCTCGGCGGTCACCTCCATCACCTGGATCACGCCGTCGGGGTCGATCACGAAGGTTCCCCTGTCGGCCAGGCCTTCGCCCTCGCGCATGACCTCGAAGTTGGAGGCGATCTGTGCTGTCGGGTCGCCCAGCATCAGGTATCTGATCTTGCCGATGCTCGGGGATGACTGGTGCCAAGCCATGTGGGTGAAGTGGGTGTCGGTCGACACCGAGTAGACCTCCACGCCCATCGTCTGGAGCTCCGCGTAGTGGTCGGCCAGGTCTGCCAGCTCGGTAGGGCACACGAAGGTGAAGTCGGCAGGGTAGAAGAAGACCACCGACCACTGGCCCAACAGGTCGGCGTCGGTCACGTCGACGAAGGAGCCGTCGTGGAAGGCGGTTGCCGAGAAGGGCTTGATCTTCGTGTTCACGAGCGACACCGAGCTGACCTCCGATGGGGATGGAACGTTGATAGGCACCCTATACATCGATAGTTGGAATGCCTAATCTCCTTGGGCGTGGCGATGGCCACAGGCGCAGGGAGAGCTGCCCTCCGCACCTGTGGCCATCGACCGGGGAGGCGCGCCCGCCAGGACGCTCCTCTTCGAGGATCCGGCCTTCGACTAGCTGCCGCTACCGGAGCGGCGCTTGTCGGCGAGTGCCGTTCCCACGCCGACCAGCATCATCGCGGCCGCCGCCATGGGCAGCGCTGCTCCCCCGGTCTGGGGAAGCTGACCCACTGCTCCCAGCACCGGGCTCAGCGGCGAACCCGCGAACGATGCCGGCGTGATGGGGATGCGGCCGAGGCCGTCGCCCGTCTCGCTGTCGCCACCGTCAGAGTCGCCGTTGCCCTCCGGATCCGTGGGGGTGGGGTCCGTCGGATCCGTGGGATCCGTCGGGTCGGTTGGGTCTGTCGGGTCTGTCGGGTCGCCGGGGCCCTGTGGACCTGCCGCACCCGGGCAGTCGCCCACGCCGAGCACGGCGATGCCGCAGACGTCGAGGTCGGTCACCGGGTCGACGGTGATCTCGTTGCGGGGGCCGTCGCTGCCATCACCCGACCCCCCGTTGCCACCGTCGGTGGTCGTCGCCTGGCCGCAGTCGCCCACGGCGTCGAGGACGGCGATGCCGCACACGGTGACGTCGGTGTCGGGGGTGACGGAGACGTCGTTGCCCCCGCTGCCCTGATCGCCGCCCGACCCGCCATCGCCGCCAGCTGGAGCGGAGCCTGCATCGCCGCAGCCACCGACCGCGTCGAGCACGGCGATCCCGCACACGGTGATGTCCATGTCGGGGTTGACGGATATGTCGTTGTTGCCAAGCTGTCCTGCGAGGCCACCCGCCAGAGGCCCCACGATCTCCATCGGGTCGGGGGCGTCCTCGGGCAGCAGTGCGCCTGCGGCGGTGGCCCCTCCTACGATGCCGATCGCAGTGGTCGCTGCGCCCACCAGGGCGCGCTTTACCAATCGTGAAGCAATCATGATTCTCCTCCTCGGTGCGCCGGCCCACCCTGTGGCCGCGCGAGTCGAACGAACGTGAGATGGACGTCGTCTGGTGCGCGGCGCGCGTCAGCCAGGAGGGGTGTCGATGGCGAAGACGGGATGCCGTCTACCGGGCACCTGCTCGGCGAAGAACCTCGACGCCAGAAGAGCAAGTGCGAAGGTGGCCAGCGCTACGACGCCGACCAGAAGGTCCGGGCCGCTCACCAGAGAGGAGCTGGACGGCACCGGCGCGGCATTGGAGGGCCCCGAGACGTTGGACGGCCCACCGCCGGGCTGCGAAGGGCCGGAGGCGGGGGCCGCTGGCGGCTGCGTCGCCTTGGAGATGGCGGCGCCACCAGAGCCGGACCCGCTCTCCGACCCGGAGAGCCTCAGGGACTCGCTCCCCGGCACGGCGAGCCCCACATCCTCGGCGCTGGGGGGTACGCCGGGTCCTGGGGCGACCGATGGGGACGGGCGGGGAGCGAGTCCCTGGTCCACTAGAGGTGTGCGCTCTGGGGTCTCCGAAGGCAGGGTCGGGACGAGGCCGGACCCGTCCGGAGGAGCCGGGAGCTGGGGAAGGCCGGCGATCGGCGGTAGCTCGGACAGCACGGACTCCAACGCTTCCGACGACTGCACCCTCTCGGCCAGCTGGCCGACGCCGTCGGCTAGCCCTCCGATCGGCGAGCGGCGCTCGCCGCCCTCGGGGGGAGCCGGCGGGAGCAGCTCCTCCACCACCGAGATCGTCTCGCCGGTGATGGAACCGAGAGGACCAAGCGATCCGACGCCTTCTTCGAGCGCATCGGCACCGGCACTGGAGCTCCACAACAGCGCCCCTGCACCCGCGGCAGCGAGGCCCACCACCAGGCGCAATCCCCACCTCGCAGACGAAGAGCGAGTTCCCATCGAAGGCTCACCTACCCCCGGCGTCCCCCCTCAACCCGATCCGCGATGAAAACGTCCGGCACTGCCGAACCCGCGTTCGCTGGTAGGAGCTGGCCTTGTCAGCGTCGGCATTCGAGCCGAAGGACCGGGCCATGGACGGGGTCTTCGGCGGAGGGTTCGAGCGCGGCTTGAGCCCACCTCGTGACCGGCTCAGGATCTGAGTCCGTTCACCCGTCGCGCCGGCGCACCACCACTTCGCGGCCGCGCCACTGAACGGTGCCACCGGTGAGGGTGAGCATCATCGAGCGCAGGAGGGTGGCTCCCCACACCACGAGGGCGAACGGGTGGAGCAGCAGCGCCCAGATGGGATCCCGGCCCGCGACGGACGTGATCGCTCGCGCACCGAGGATCGACGAGGCCTGCACGACGGCGTCCACCGGCACCGAACCTGCGAGCAGCCCCACTGGGATGCGCACGAAGGGAGTGCACATGAGCGGCACCAGCACCAGCGCAGCGCCGAGAGCCAGGGGGACGTTCGAGTCGAGCGCGCCGAAGGCGTTCTTCGAGAACCCCCGCCAGATCTCCGCGGCGCTCGTGTACCAGTGGGTTCGAGCCAGCCAGGTGCCGTTCGCGACCCGCACCGGATGACCTGCGCCCTTGATCGCCCTGCTCAGCCGTACGTCGTCGACGATCTCAGCGGGCGCCGCCGCGTGCCCTCCCACCTCGTCGTAGGCCCAGCGGCCGACCATCATGAAAGGCCCCAGCCCCAGGGCAACGCGACGCGCACCGGACCTGTGCATGAGCCACACGGGGAACAGCGCCATCAGCGCGTAGTTGACGATGGGAAGAAGGGTCGCCTGGGCGAACGTACGCTGCTCGGTCCTGAGGAGCAGCGTCACCAGGCCTGCCCTCTCGGCTTCCAGGAGGGCAAGGGCGCAGCGCACGGCCTGGGGGGAGAGGGTGGTGTCGGCGTCGACGAAGCAGAGGACCTCACCGCTCGCAGCCCTCGACAGCTGCTCACAGGCCCAGTTCTTCCCGGTCCATCCCTCGGGCAGCGGACGGCCCTCCAGCAATCGAACACCTCGTCCGGAGTGCCGGCGCACGATCGCCGCGGTGTCGTCCTGCGACCGGTCGTCGAGGACGATCACCTCGATCGACCGGTGGTCCTGCGCGAGCAGGCTCGCGATGCAGCGGCCGATCGTGCCGGCCTCGTCACGCGCAGGGACCAGCAGGCTCACCATGGTGCTCGACGAGGTGGCATCCGGTCTGAGCCGACGGATGGAGACCAGGTTGGCCGCCAACATCGCCAGCACGGCCACGCTCACGGCTGTCACCACCGGCCCCACCACGAAGGAGACGAGTGGAGCCATGCTCGAGATCATCGCATGCTCGGCACCGAGCCCAGCAGAGCGCTACCAGCGCCTCCGGTCGCGACGTCGACCAAGGAGGGCAGGCTCATCTCACCCCAGCACTCGGGTTAGCTGTTGAACTCCACGATGTCGAGCTCGAGTGGGTAGACGTCGGTCATCGCCTTGGATTCCGGAAGGGTGGTGAACGGCCCGGGACCCGTCCTGCCGTCGAGCTCGGGCAGCAGGTCGACGATCGTGTCGTAGCTGCCCAGAAGATCGAAGCTGGCGAACACGAACGGGATCCCGTGAGACTGCACCACCTTGTTGGCGTCCATCACGTGGATGTGGAGGTGCGGGGCGTCGGTGTTCCCGGAGTTGCCGACGAGGGCGAGCTTGTCGCCCGCCTTCACCTGGTCTCCGACCTTCACCTGGATGCTGCCCTTCTGGAGGTGTGCATAGACCACGTAGAGCCCGTTGCCCATGTCGATGATCACGTGGTTGCCGGTGATGTTGTCGATGTTGCGGGGAAGGGGGTTCGGCTCCAGTGGCGTTATGTCGTTCTCGGTCTCCAGCACGGAGCTGACGGTGCCGTCGACCACCGCCAGGGCGTCCTGGCCGAACGTGTACCAGGCGTCGAGGTCTTTGGGGTCATCGCCCTCGTAGAGCCGTCCGTCCTGGACCTTGATCCAGTCGATGGCATAGCGCTGTGCCAGGAAGTCCTGGCCACCGAGGGTGAACGGGCCACGTCGGTGGTGCGACTTGAAGCAGCACGCCTCGGCGGCCACCCACGTGCCGTCCGACACGGGGCTGCCGAGCACGGGGACCTCCATGTTCCTCGGCGTGACGAAGGCTCCCTCGATCACGGCGAACGCCTCACCGGACGCCTTCTGAGTCTCCACGACGTGCTGCAGGAGCGACGGGACGTCGTCGGTGCTGGGCACCGAAGCGTCGATGTAGACGATGCCCGACTCGTGGGGTGCGAGCGTGGTCGTCTCGATCTGCGGGGTGCGATCCAACGTCATGCGGTCGTCGAGCGACTGACCGCTCAGATCCTCGACCACCTTCGAGGGGTCGTCGGCGTCGACCACCTTCACGCTCGTGACCGTCACCGGCTCGTTCATCCGGTTGGTCATGTACAGCTCGTAGCTGAGGTGCGTACGCCCGTCGGACGCCGGGAAAGGGATGGGTGGGAAGCCCGTGCTCAGGCGAACCGACGAGAGGTCCCGCACGAACTCGGGCAACCTGACGTCTACCTGATCCCCGTTGGCCGAAGGCTCCTGTGACGAGCCGCTGTCGCTGGAACATGCCGAGGCGATCAACAGCGCTGTGAAGAGCGCGACCGCGCACAAGCGAGACCTACGGCTTGCGTTCATGTGGGTGTTCTCCCTGATCGACTCGGGCGATGATGGCACAGCCCGCTGCACGCCACGCGGAGCCGGAACGACCGGCCCTGGGGCGGTGCCCAGAGGCGCCCGATCCGCCGTCAGTCGGCTATGGCGATGGGCTGTCCGATCTCGATCAACGACGCGAGGAGGATCACGACCTCTACCGCGCCCCGGTTGGCGGCCATGTGGTGCATGCCGGTTGGCTCATAGACCGTGTCACCCGGGCTGAGGACGATCTCTGCCGGTGCTGAGACCTGCTCGGTCGGCTGCTCCGCCCCGCCCCTGCCCACCTCTGCGATGCCCTCGAGGATCGTGTAGGTCAGGTCTCCCTGCACGATTCGAGCTATCTCGAAGCCCGGGTGCGTGTGGGCAGCCAGCTCCGCGCCCGGTGGCACGGTGACCTCCATGAGGATCTGCTCGTAGCCAGGAGATTGCGGCGTCGGGAAGCGGCCGAGGATCTCGCGCACCACCTCCCCTCCCGACGAGGGCGCACTCGCCACCGTGGTCGTGACGTCGTCGCCCGACGCCGCTTCGCTTCCGTCGCCGCAGGCCACTGCGGAGAAGGCGAGGGCGACCACGACAAGCCCCACCGCGAGGGGGTGTGCTCGAGACGACCGGGAGGCTGAGCACGGTGCAGTACGCGACCGGGGCTTCGACATGGCCAGCACACTATCCCTGCCTCCGAGACGGTGAGTCGGACGCGTGCCCTCTCCAACAGCTGCCTACCGCCCTCACCGGGTTCGTTTCGGATCTCGGGCGATGGGTAGAGCATCGGCACCCAAGCCATGGTCGGGTTGCAGCTGACCTGGTGCCCGACTGAGACCTGAGGAGGCCGACGTGCTCACCTGGTTGAAAGACGGACAAGGCAACGCACACGACGAGGAACCTACGGATCTTCCGCCGCCCGTCGAGCCCGGTGACGAGTTCAACTGATCGCTTCATCCAGTCGGCAACCACCACTCTGAGCAACCGAGAACAAGGAGGGCCCCGTGGCCATCGTGTTGATAGCGCTGTTGATCATCATCGTCCTGGGCCTCGCGGGGTTCGCCCTGGAGGTCCTCTGGTGGATCGCACTTGGCCTCCTCGTCCTGTGGCTGGTGGGTTGGCTCTTCGGCGCTGCCGAGGCGGGTGGACGCCGTCGCTGGTACGGACGCTGGTGAGCTGGGAGGTGCCCGCAGTCAGGGCTGGAACAGCACCTTGATCGTCCCGTCGTCCTTGGCTTGGAAGTGCTGGTAGGCCTGGGGCGCGTACTCGAGGGGCACACGCTGGGTGGCGAAGTCGTCCACCCCGAGCGGATCGTCGTCGGTCAGCAGCGGCATGATGTCGCCCACCCAGCGACGGACGTTCGCCTGTCCCGCCCGGATCGTCAGCTGCTTGTCGAACAGGGTGAGCATGGGGAGCGGATCTGCCTGCCCGCCGTATACCCCGAGCAGCGAGATCGTGCCTCCCCGGCGCACCACGTCGATGGCCAGGTGGAGCGCTGCGAGGCGGTCGACGCCGGCGCGCTCCATGAGCTTCTCCGCCCAGGTGTCGGGAAGCATCCCGGTCACCTGGTGCGCGAACTTGGCAGCGGGCGAGCCGGCTGCCTCCATGCCCACTGCGTCGATCACCGAATCCGCCCCCCTGCCATCAGTGAGGTCACGGACGACCTGGGGCACGTCGGCATCGGCGCGGAGGTCGATCACCTTCACTCCCCGATCCCGGGCCCGTGTGATCCGATCGGTCACGAGGTCGATCCCGATCACCAGACCGGCCCCACGCTGGATCGCCACGCGGCACGCCATGTCGCCGATGGGCCCCAGACCGAGCACCACCACGCTCCCCCCTGGTGGGATGTCGGCGTACTCGACGCCCTGCCACGCGGTGGGGAGCACGTCGGACAGGTACACGAACCGGTCGTCGGGAGGGCCTTCGGGGACCTTGATGGGCCCGTAGTCAGCGTGGGGAACCCTGAGGAGCTCGGCCTGAGCGCCCGGGATCTGGCCGTAGAGCCGCGTGTAGCCGAACAGCGCGGCGCCCATGCCGTGCTCCACGACCTGGGTGGTCTCGCACTGCGTCTGCAGGCCCTTGCCGCACATGAAGCACGATCCGCAGGCGATCTGGAACGGGACGACCACCCGGTCGCCGGGCTTCAGGTGCGCTACCCCCGAGCCCACCGCCTCCACCACGCCGATGGGTTCATGTCCGAGGATGTCTCCCTCCGACATGAACGGGCCCAGCACCTCGTACAGGTGCAGGTCAGAGCCGCAGAGCCCGCTCGACGTCACTCGGATCACCGCGTCGGTCGGCTCCTCGACCACCGGGTCGGGCACCTGGTCGACTCGTACGTCGCGCCTGGCGTGCCAGGTGACAGCTCTCATCGCGCCTCCGATCGTCTCGCCATCGTCGGTGCCCCCTACCCGGCCAGGTGCCCAGCGAACCGGGGGGTTGTGGTGTGAGCGTCGTGCGGGGGTAGGTCTTCGCCATGACAGATCCCGATGGACCAGGCGAACGCCCGCCCGAGCACTTCGGCGACGAGGAAGGCAGCAAAGGAGCCATCCGCCCCGCCCTCCCCCTTCGGACGGGAGCCCCCTGGACCCGAAGGCTCTCACCCATGGGACAGGGAGCGCTCTCTGCGCACCGCCCCCGATGGCCTGGGCGGCCGCCTGCTTGTGGTGGGTGGTGGAGGCCACGTGGTCGGTCGGGAACGAGAGACCTGGGAGCAGTAGGGCGAGCTGCTGAGGTGGGCTCGAGAGCACTTCGAGCTACGACAAGTCACCAACCGCGGGTCGGCACAGGACTACCAGAGCATCGACCTGCTCCCCTACGTGGGGCCGGTGTGGCCGCTGCCCACCAGGTGCCTGGTGGCCATCGGCTTTGCGAAGTGGGGCATGACCAACGGCGCAGCGGCTGCTATCGCGCTGGCCGGACGGATCAACGGCCGGCCGGCCGGCCGATCGGGCCTCGGTTCTCGACCCAGGGGGCCTGGGCCAGCTTCGAGGAACCGGAACCTTCCTATCTCGAAACGCGTCGGTCGCTCGCAGGCTGGTGACCGACCGCGTCTGCGACCGCTCGAGCTCGACCCCCGCGTGCACCCACATGGGAGGGACGCTCACCTGGAACCCCGCCGAGGAGACGTGGGACTGCCCGCTCCACGGCTCCCGGTTCACCGCCGCGGGCGGGCTGGTGCAAGGCCCCGCCACGGCCGATCTGCGGGAGGTCCCGCCGATCACCGGCTCGGCGGGACCCCGTCGGGAAGCTTCCGAGGGCGACCCTGGAGCTGCACGTTGAGGACGGCGCCGAGCAGGGTGCCGAGGGCCAGGACGTAGAGCCACAGCAGCAGCGTGAGGGCCCCGCCGAGGACGCCGAACACCGCGTTCGCCGAGCCTGAGACGAGGTTGAGGTAGACGAACAGCCCGAGGTAGCCGGCGAGCCAGAGGGCGGCGGCTGCCAGCGCTCCGGGCAGGCCGTCCCGCCAGCGCCCGTGGCGACGCGGCCCCAGGTGGAAGACCGTGGTAGCCCAGGCGATGAGCACAGCCAGCACGAGGGGCATTCGCAACCGATCCCAGACCGTGCCGAGGGTGTCGCTCACGCCCAGCGACTCGGCCAAGCCAGAGCCCCGGCCGAGGAACGGGCCCACGACGATGGCGGCCACGGCGAGAGCCGAGACCACCACGGTGCCCACCGCGAGGGCCAAGCCCGTGAGCCGGACGCTGAGCCAGCTCCGACGCTCGGTGAGGCCGTAGACCACGTCGAGGGCCCGGATGAGCGCACCGAAGGCCCTCGAAGCTGCCCAGAGAAGCACGAGGAGGCTCACGCTGAGGAGACCCGGGCTGGTTCGGGAGAAGAGGTCGTCGACGCCCTCGGAGACGGCCGACGAGGTGCCGAAGGCGGAGCCCAACCAGTCGGCCACCTGCTCGCGAGCCCTATCGGCGGCGTCGGGCCCGACGGCGACGTCGAGGAAGCCGAGGGCTGCTGCAAGGGCGAGCAGGAGCGGGAACGCGCTCAACGTCGCCCAGAAGGCGACCTCTGCGGCCAGCCCACCGATGCGCTTGTCGCTCCACTCCCTCGCCAGGACCCTCGCAGGCCTGCTCGCTGCCCGCACCCAGGAGCGCTCCCGGAACGAGGTGAACCTCTCCCGAAGCGAACCGGCCATCTCACCATTGTGGTCAACATTTGCCGAGGCGCCGCTTCCGCGACATCCTCAGTCGTGACAACGTGAGTGACAGAACCCAACTCTCGTCATCTCTCGTCGTCTCTCGCCGCGGAAGTTCACGTGGAGGTGCAGCGTTGGGACAGGGCCAGATCAACCGGCGCAACTTCATCGCCGGCTCTGCTGCGGCCGGCGTGCTCGGCGGGCTCGGCCTGTTCGCCAACCGGATCGAGGGCGTGATCGGCCAGCCGGCTAGCGCCTGGGCGGCCGACGCCTACACCCAGCCGAACATCGTGTTCATCGTGGTCGACGAGATGCGGCTGCCCAGCGTGTTCCCCGCAGGCATCACGAGCCGCGACCAGTTCCTGGCCACCTTCATGCCCAACCTCTACGAGCTCTGGTCGAACGGGGTGAAGTTCGAAGGCCACTACACCGCCGGCACGGCCTGCAGTCCGTCACGAGCAGGCTTCGTCACCGGGCTCTACCCCCATCAGCACTGGCTGCTGCAGACCCGCAAGGGTGCGCCGGGGCGCGGGCCCAACGCTCCCGCGCTGCGTCCGCAGTTCCCCACGTACGGGAAGATCCTGCGCGCCGCCGGCTACGAGACCCCATACGCCGGCAAGTGGCACCTCTCCGGCTCGCCCCTCTCACCCGACGACCCCGGTGCGGCGCACTACCTCGACCCGTACGGCTTCCAGGGCCTCTCGATTCCCGACATCGTGGGAGCCAACGGCGAGGGCTTCTTCTTCGACAAGCAGATCGCCAAGACCGCGACCGACTGGCTGAAGCGCCGCCGACCCGACGACGCCCCGTTCTGCCTCACGGTGAGCTTCGTGAACCCACACGACAGGGAGTACTTCTGGAGCGGGACCGAGGCCGAGCGCTACCACGCCCTGTTCGCGGACAACGGCCAGACCCCGATGGTGGGCTACGAACCGGTGCCCACCCAGGACGCGCCAGACGTCTACGGCTACCCCGAGCTACCCCCGAACTGGGAGTCGGCGGCCACCCTGACCGCGAACAAGCCGGCCTGCCACACCTACGTGCGCCAGTTCACCGAGATGGTCTGGGGTGGGGTCACCGACGACCCGAACCAGAGCGGCTTCCAGCTGACCCCCTACCCCGTCCAGCCGCCGCCCGACACGGTCCAGCCCTTCATGGCGGGTCTCGCTCCCTTCTCCTACTGGTCGAGGGGACTCGACAGCTACACCCAGCTGATGGAGCAGGTCGACAAGCACATCGGTTCGGTGGTCGCCGCGGTTCCCCCGGAGGTGCTCGCCAACACCGTGTTCGTGATGACCTCGGACCACGGGGACTACGCCGGGGCCCACGGGCTGATCTCGAACAAGGCGGGCACCGTCTACGAAGAGGCGTTCAACGTCCCGCTGATCGTGAGCGACCCCTCGGGGCGCTTCGTCGGCCAGACCGACGTCCCTAGGCGGCAGCTCACCTCCAGCGTCGACCTCCTACCGCTGTTCGCCTCCCTCGCCCACGGCGGCGATGGCTGGATGCGCGGCGATCTGGCCCAGATCTACTCCGAGCGACTCGACCTCGTGCCCCTCCTCTCGAACCCGGGGGCAGCAGGGCGGGACCACCTCGTGGTGGCCACCGACGAAGCGGTCCCGGAGCTCTTCAACTTCAACGACGCTCAGCGTCACATCCTCGGCGTGCGCACCCCCAACGCCAAGATCGGCGTGTACGCCAACTGGCATCCAGGCACGGCGGTGATCGACCCCGACTCGATCGAGCTGGAGCACTACGACTACGACGCAGCCGGCAACACCCTTGAGATGGACAACCTGGGAGCGAACCCGACGTCGCTGGCGATGCTCGAGCAGCTGCTCCACTACTACATCCCCAACCAGGTGCAGCGGCCTCTGCCGGGCGATCTGCAATCGGTCTCGGATTCGGCCAAGCACCAGTACATCGCCTACATCGGCTTGCTGGACGGCCTGACCGAGCGGCTGCTGGGCGACGGTCGATTGGCGGAGTACATCAACATGGGGGACCCCTTCTAGCCATGGGCACGCATCGGATGTCTCGGCTCGCCTGCCTCTTCGCCGCCGGAGCCCTCGTGGTCGGCTTCTCCCTCGTGGTCGGCGATCGGCCGGCGGGAGCGGCGACCATCGAGGTGACCACCACCGCCGACGGGGTACCGGGATCGCTACGGGAAGCTCTTGCCACGGCCAACGCGACGCCCGGAGCGGACACCATCGTGCTGGGAGCGGGTGCCGTCTACGAGCTGACCGACTGCGCATCGGGTCAGCTGATGAGCACCGGCGGGGCACTGACGATCGAGGGGCGAGGGGCCACGATCCGCCAGACGTGCCCCGCTCGGATAGTGCAGAACTCCAGCGACGCCCTGCTCACCCTGTCCGACGTGACCCTCACCGGAGGCGATGCACCGACCCACGGGGGCGCGGTGCTCTCCACGGCCGGGCCGGTGATACTCACGGGCGTGCACGCCACCGGGAACAGGGCCGCTGGCTACGGCGGCGCCATCTACCACGACAGCGACAGCACGCTCAGCGTGCTCGACTCCACCATCGCCGACAACACGGCGTTCGACTACGGGGGCGCGATGGCGGTCTACGGCGGTCTGGCCATCGAGTCGTCCACCATCGCCGACAACTCGGTGACAGCCGACGACGCGTACGGAGGCGGCATCTACGTCCACCCCAGTGCACCGGGAGCGGCCTGGATCGTCAGCTCCACGGTGCAGCGCAACCACGCGGATGGGCCTGCAGCCCTGGGCGGAGGCGTGTACGTGGATGCGAACGCCCTGGAGATCACCGACTCCACCATCGCCGACAACACGGCGGGTGCCGATGGCGGAGGCGTGTACGCCTACTACGACACCCGGATCGTCCGATCGACGGTGTCGGGCAACCAGGCCGGGGGACGGGGTGGAGGCGTTCTCTCGTTCGCCGACGTGGAGATCGAGAGCTCAACGATCGCGTCGAACATCGCCGGAGTCGCTGGTGGCGGCGTCGCCGGCGAGGGCTTCACCGTGAGCACCACGTACGTGACCCTCGACCGCAACGAGGCACCCGCCGGCGCCAACGTCGACCTCGCCGGAGGGGTTCTCTCGGCGTTCGCCACCGTGGTAGCGGACGCGATCGGCGCCGAGAGCTGCGCGGGTGTCGTCGGCGGCTCGCTGGGCCACAACTACGAGGCCGGCTCCGGCGTCTGCGGCTTCGAAGCGGCGACGGACGTCCGCTCGGGCGAGAGCCCTGGGCTCGGAGAGCTGGGAGCCAACGGTGGTCCCACGCTCACCGAGGCCCCCTCTCCCGACAGCCCGCTGGTGAACGCCATCGGGGCGACCGATCCGGGCTGCTCCGGCGTCGACCAGCGCGGCGTGCCACGCCCCCAGGACGGAGCATGCGACATCGGGGCGGTCGAGCTCGATCCCGGCGGCTCCGACCGCCCTCTCACCGTCCCCCGCTTCACCGGCTAGCGGTGCCGGATCAGGCGGCGCCGGAGATCAGCTCGGTGTGCCCTGGCGTAGGTCGAGCAGCTCTTTGAGCCGCGTGGAGCTGGCGCCGGAGATGTCGAAGGTCTTGCTCCGGCTCTTCGATCCCCGCACGAGGACGACCTCGCGAGGAGGTACCCCGAAGGCGTCGGCGAGGACTCGCCGGGCCTCCTCGTTGGCCTTCCCCTCCAGGGCTGGGGCCGCCACCCGCACGACCAGCACCGGTGGATCGTCGGTTCCGTAGCGCCCGCCCACCCCCGGCTTGCGCGAACCGGGCTGGACCCGCACAGCGACCTTCACGCGCACCGAGGATAGGTGGCACATCGAGCGACGCAGCAGCCCGTCGATGGAAGACTGAGTCGGCGAACGGAGCGCATCCCGATCGACGGAGCGCATCCCCATCGAATGGAGGAACCCCGCATGGCCTTTCACCCCTACCTCTTCTTCGGCGGAAACTGCCGGGAAGCGTTCACTCGCTACCAGGAGATCTTCGGGGGCGAGCTGACCCTGCTCACCATGGCCGACGTACCCGACGCCGAAGAGGTGCCTGCCGAGCAGGCCGACATGATCATCCACTCCTCGTTGATGATCGGCGACGAGATGCTGATGGCGTCGGACGACCCGATGTCGACCGACTTCGGACCTGTCCAAGGGATGATGGTGAGCTACACGTCCACCGACGCCGACGACGCCCGGCGCGTCTTCGAGGCGCTCGCCGAGGGCGGCGAGGTGACGCAGGAGCTGATGGCCACGTTCTTCTCCCCGGCCTTCGGGCTGTGCGTCGACCGCTTCGGCACCCCTTGGATGGTGTCTGCCCCACGCGAGGACGAGACCAGCTAGACCTGCCTGCGACGGTCCGCCGCAGCGGAGGCGCGCCTCAAGTCCGGCGACCTCCGCTGCCCCTCTGGAGGATCGACGAGGCGAAGCGGTCGAGGACCCTGGTGCGGGCGGGCTCCCATGCCCGGAGCGCGCCGGGCGTCGTCTCCCTGATCCCGTCTGCGCCACCGGGTGCCATAGCCGCTTCGGCAGGGAACGCTGAGAGGAACCCGGCCACCGATGCCTCGTCCACCTCCAAGTGGAACTGGAACCCCCACGCGCACGGGCCGATCCGGAAGGCCTGGTTGCGGTAGTTGGCGCTCGATGCCAAGTGGACGGCTCGGCTGGGTAGGTCGAACGTCTCGCCGTGCCAGTGGAGCACCGTCGGCTGATCACCCGAGACCAGGGACTCGCCGAGCACGGGATCTCCGGCTGCTCCCGGCTCGATGCGCACCGGCGCCCAACCGATCTCAGGTCCCGAACCGGCACGGACCTCAGCTCCACCTGCCGCTGCGAGCAGCTGCGCTCCCAGGCAGAAGCCGACCACGGGGATCTCCTGGACCAGTGCTTCTCGTAGCAGTGCCACCTCGGCGTCCCGCGTTGGAAAGCCATCGTCGCTGATGGCCGACATGGGCCCGCCCATCACCACCAGCGCATCGTGGCCATCCAGCCCCTCCGGCAGCTCTTGGCCCAGGTCCACCCTCACGACCTGCGCGAGGCACCCGGCACGATCCAGCGCCTCGCCAAGCCGGGCAGGGGCTTCCACCTCGTGGTGCTGGACGACCAGCGCTGTCGGCGCGGTCACAGGGGGCTGCGCACCTGGGTGCTCGGCGGCCGGTCGCTCGGGGCTCGGTGTTCAGATGCCGAGGATGCTGGCCTTCTTGGCCGCGAACTCCTCGTCGGTCAGCACTCCGGCGTCGCGCAGCTCGGCGAGCTTCTTGAGCTGGTCGACGGCGTCGTCGGTGAGACGATCACCCTCAGGCGCCGCCGCCGCCGGGCTTGGCGGAGGTGGAGGAGGGGGCACCGGCTGCTGCGCTTGCTGCGCGCTGGCCTGGGCCTTCGCCTCCCGCTTGCTCGCCACCCTGCCGGAGACGGCGGTGGCGGTGCCGGCCACCACGGCTGTGCGAGCGGCTGTGCCGATCAACCCTGGGCGCCCTACGCGCCCTACACCTCGACGGATCACGTGTGCCTCCTCATCGTTCGATCCATTCGCTCAGCTGCGTGCCGAGTCCGCCAGTGATGCCAGCGCCTCCTGCGCGACTGCGTGCGGCACACGACCGCCCGCCACCAGCTGGCCTCCAGCATCGCGGATCGCTCGGCCCAGGCCCTTGGCCCACGTGTCCTCCCACAGGATGAACAGTGCTGCAGCGCCGGGCGCCAACTCGTCGGCGACCTCGAAGATGTCGTCCTCCGACACGAGGCCGTCGGCCTCGCCGTCGATCTCGGCGAAGGCCTCGGCTAGCTCGACGTCGTCGTACTCGAACCACGCGACGGTGCCGTCGTGGTCCTTCTTGACGAAGACGAGGTCGAGGATCCGCACGAGCCCCCGGTCGACGATGTCGGCGATCTCGGGCACGATCTCGCCCTTGAACCGGCCCTCCGGGAACTCGATGACCACGTACTCGATCGGACCGAGCTCCATCGACACCTCCTATCGTTCGTCGGGAGCGCCGATCCTACCCACTCGACCTCGAGCGAAGAGCCGCGGGTGAGAGGGCCGGGCAGGTGCGTGATCGCCGACCGTGGCCCCACTCCCCCTTGTGGCTAGCTTCTACGGCGATGCAGGGGGATGTGACGGTTCGGGTGGATGCTCCAGCCTCGGCCGTGTGGGACGTCGTGAGCGACGTGACCCGCATCGGCGAGCTGAGCCCTGAGACCTTCGAGGCGAAGTGGATCGACGGCTCCACCGGCCCGGCGGTCGGGGCCCGCTTCATGGGACACGTGCGGCGCAACGGCAGAGGACCCACCTACTGGACCAGTTGCAGGGTGACGGCATGTGAGCCCGAGCGCGTCTTCGAGTTCGGGGTGGAGACCATGGGCAAGGTGCTCAACACCTGGCGCTACGACCTGGTTCCCCTCGATGGCGGTGCCACAACGGAGGTGACCGAGTCCTTCCGGCTCACTCCCACGTTCTGGCTGCGCTTCTACTGGTGGATCCTCGGCTCGGCGAGGGGCCGGACCAACCAGCGCGGGATGGCCCAGACCCTGGCAAGGGTGAAGGAGATCGCCGAGCGCTCCCAGCGCTCGTAGCCGTTCCGGCACCTTGCCGGTCAAGGATGGTAGACCGTTGGGCAGCACCGCAGGCGTGTGGCCTCAGATCTCGAATACCTCCCCGGGAGGGAACCGAGCCATGGTGCGGTACCTGCGGTGAGCGAACCACCAGCTGCCGTCGCGCCGGAGGTACGTGTCGCGGTACAGGCCGAAGATCTCGTTCCGGTCGGTCTCGCCGACCTCCTGGCGCAGCTCGCACATGAAGACCCTTGCTGTCGCCTTGTCGACGTCGCCGTCGGGCCACAGCTCGACGTGCGCGTTGAGGATGACGAACTCGAAGAAGCTGAAGCGCTCGAGCGCCGACGATATGAAGTGGCCGAGATCGACCGGTCCGAAGATCTCCCGACGCTCCGACGTGACGAGGTCGAGATCGACCGTGGCATCAGGAAGGAACAGGTCGGCCAGCTCGGGCCACGCCCGCCGGTTGACCACATCAGCGTAGGCGCTCTGCAACCTGGAGATCGAGATGTGGTCGACGGTCTGTCGCAGATCCTCGTCCACCTGCCTCCCACCTCCCCTAGGGGCCGGCCCCCGATTCGCCAGCTGACATCGGCCCTTCTGCCCAGTTCTATCCGGTGAAGCGCCGCGTGGCGAGGAGCGATCCCCTCAGCGCTGCGGCTCAAGCTCTGGCTCCACCCGGCAAAGCACCTGGTCAGCATGGAATCCAAACTCGAGGTGCCCCGGGGGCATAGCACGTGTCGGAGGGGGACTTGGGGGGGACTTGAACGCCGAGGTTACCCGTCTCAACCCGTACCATCGCGTCCCTATTAGTCCTGGTCAGGACCGGTTTTCGGCGGCCGCTCGTTACCGCCAGTAACCCTCAGTACCACCCAGTTTCCTGGACTTTCGCGGACATTTTGATGACAAGCGACAGGGGGCTGTCGGAGGGGTGGAGAGGGCACGCGGCGGCCTGTCGGGCACGTGGAGTCGGACGGGCGTGCCGTGTTCCCTCCGACAACTGGCGCGGTCACCCGTCCGACGCCTGGCCGCGCCTCGGCTTGTCCGCGCTCTGTCATTGCGTGTCATCACTTGTCATCAGCGGCGCCGGTCCATCGATCACACGATGCTGAGGAGCGCGTCACGCACGACGACGGCCGCAGCGTCGACGTCGTATCCCTCCGGCACCTCGCGGAGCAGAGGCAGGAGATCGGCTCGGAAGCCGGCGTCGGCGATGTGCTCCTCGAGTCCCTGGCGAGCTCGCTCGGCGGTGTAGCCGTCGGGCCGGTACGGGTCGAAGGCCGCGACGATCTCGGCGGGGTCGAGTCCGAGCACGGTGAGCGCCAGCCAGAGGTCGAAGAGGTCGCGGCCCTTCTTGCGTTGGAACAGTGCGCGCAGCTTCGTGGCGACCAGTTCCTCGGGTTGGAACGTGAGCACGTCCGCGGTGCCGGACCACCAGGCCGACTCGACGCGGTAGGGCACTTGATGGTGTGGCCGCGCCGGCGAGGTCTCGTAGGTGTTGATCTCGACCTTGACTCGCATCCGCCCGGAGCCGGACTCGAAGGGTGCGCGCAGCCGAGCCTTGGGGAACGAGCCGACGTCGGTGTTGACGTCCATGCCGAGGTCGCTGGCGATGTCTCGGATGGCGTCGAGGAGCGGCCCGATAGGACCGTGAGTCGCGCGCACGTAGTCGAGGTCCTCGCTGTAGCGAATCGCCTCCGGCAGGATGAGCTTGTGCAGGCACGTGCCGCCGCGGAAGACCAACTCGTCGCCGAGCACGGAGTGATTCGCGATCTCGACGATCAGGCGCGAGAGAACCAGGTCCTGCTCGATCTGGTCTTCGGTGAGCCAGGGCGCGATGCGGCTCCATGCTCGAACGTGGCGCGCCGGGATCACAGGTCGGGCTCGATCTCGGTGTTGAGCCGGAGGTTCCACCGTTGGTCGACGGGCCCGCGACGCACTCCGCCGGCCTGGAGCGGAGCGGGTTCGTGCGCCGCAGGATCGATGAACGCGCGCAGGGCATCGAGTCGTGCGCCGGCGAACGCCTCGAGCAGGTAGCCGGCTCGGCGAACCGACGCGCTCGGATACAAGCGCGCTGCGTCGATGACACCCTGCTCCGCGACGTCGCGATCCTCGAACAGCTCCATGATCACCGTGGCCGCGTTGCTGAGGCCTCCGCTGTCGTGTGGTCGGTTCGCCAGATCGAGCGAGGTCACCTCTGGCGTAGAGACGCGCAAGGTGTCGGTCGGCGAGTTCACCGGCATCGTCGCCAACTCGGCGGCGTGCTGGTTGACGACGAACTGCATCCGCACCCGCCCGAAGGCTCGGTCCGGGAGGTATTTGTCGACGACGACCTGGAATACCTGCGGGCGCTGGTGCGCGGCGCCGAGCATCTCGGCCGCGGACAGGAGTGCGACGTAGTAGCTGCGCCCGAGGTGGCCCATCATCGGATGAACGAACCACGACGCGGGCACCGCCCCCCACGAGCGGTACTCGGGCGGGATGATCACGTAGAAGCCGCGGGCGGGGCTGAAGATCTGGCCGGCGTCGGCGAGTCGCTTCAGGGCACCGTGCGCGCGATCGCGCGACAGCCCGGTGCGACGAGCGGCCTCGGCGGCGTCGAACGTCGACACCCCCTCGGCGAGGAGCTCATCAGGCAGCCGGGCAGGCTTGATCCCGGCACGGGTCACCATGCGGGCAACACTCGCGCACCCCGCCGCTCACTGTCAACTAACTAGGCAAACTTGTTCTTTTTGCGAGTTTGCCAAGATGGCACACCCCTCACGGCGCATCGGACGCACGCTCGGGACCAGTCGGCCCGTACCGCGCAGAGCCGTAGTCCCAGCTGGGCCACTCCGTGGAGAGGATCGCTTCGACTCGGCGGCGCTCCGCCCCCGCGACCGCGGTGCCGTCGGCCCGCGCGATCAGGACTGGATCTGCCATCGTGCCCTCGTCGACGAGTACGTCGGTCACGGCCTGCTCGCGAGGATCGATCTCGACTCGGATCGTCGCGAAGTAGAAGGCGTAGAGGGGCTCGTCGCCTGCCAACGCTTCGTGGTGCTGGCCGGGACCGTGGTCGGGCATCCGTTCGCTCCAGTTCGGGCGCTTCGTCATGGGTCGCTCTCCCCTTCCTGCCCGCCATCATCGCGCGGCGACGGCTTCTCGGGTCGGGGCCATCATCGAGGCGCGCTCGCCGGCCTCGGTGGCGGCCCACCACGCGTTGATCACGGCTCGTTGCATCTGGAGGCTGGTGCCGCCGTGGAGGCGACCGTGCCGGTCGTAGATCGCGACGACGTCGGTGTCGCCGGCTCGGAGTCGCAGGCTGGCGTCGCGTTCCCATGAGGCGATGAAGCGGTGGACGCGGTCGAGCTCGACGGCTCCGACGGTCTGGAAGAGGTGGGCGAACATGCCGGAGCGGCCGACGGCGGAGAACTGCAGCGGGTCGCGGACGAGCACGAGCCGCCAGCGACGCCGCTCGGCCAGCTCGAACAGCTCGGCGAGGTTAAGTGTCGAAACCATCGCGGCCTCATCGCACAGCACAGTCGAGCCGGCGGGCAGGTCGAACCGGGGCGACGGCCGACGGCCATCCCGGTGCTCGACGAGGAGCTTGTCGACGGTGTCGCAGTCGATGCCGGTGTCGTCGGCCAGGACCTCCGCCGCAGTCGCCGACGGTGCCACGCCGAACACCGATCGACCCTGGCGGCGGAGCGCTTCGACGCCCGGACGCATGGCGGTCGTCTTGCCCGTCCCCGCGGGACCGACGACGAGCGCCAGCGGTCGGGTACCGGCGACGGCTGCGGCGCCGCGTTGGGCGGCTCCGAGGCCGGGGGCGTCGACGGCACGGTCCGTCCCGCCGCCGTTGTCGCGGCGTGCGGCGATCTCGAGCAGCCGCTCCTCCTGGGCGAGGATCGCGGGAGTCGTGAGCACGCGGTCGATGGCGGACTCGGTGATCGGGCGGCCATCTCGTCGCAGCGGTGTCCCGACGGGCGCGGGACGGGTGAGGTCGACGAGCTCGTTGGCCTCGATCTCCCGGCGGAGGCGCTCGATCCAGGCGTGGACCTCGACGGCGCTCATCCCGGTCGTGGTCGGGATGCTCCCGGCGACCTCCCGGGTGATCTCAGCGGGACGCCACGTGGACTGGCGCTCGGCCAGCGCGACCAGCGCCTGTCGATCGGGCACGGTGGTGGCCACAGCCAGCGGCGGAGGTGTGCCCGGCTCGACGCTGATGACAAATCGCTGACAAGCGGACCCTCCAGGCTTCCCGCCGACCCCCTTGACCTGCGGTTATGTGGTGTCGGAGGGGGGACTTGAACCCCCACGTCCTTGCGGACACTAGCCCCTCAAGCTAGCGCGTCTACCAATTCCGCCACTCCGACGTGGCGCCCCTGACGAGGCCATCGGGCCCGCCTGAGCGAAGGGTCACTGTAGCGCAGCAGCTCGGCCGATCGCCCGCCCGCAGGAGCACTCGAGCGGGCCCCTCATGACCCCTGATCGAGGTACGCCTCGCCCCGCGGCGACAGGCGGTAGCCCACCGGCAAGCTCTCGGTGAGACCCAGGGACTTGAGCTGGCGGACACGGCGCTTGAAGGGCAACCGCTCCTCCCCGAGGGATTGTGCCAGCTCGGCGGCGACCACGCCGGGGCGCTCGTGGATCACCTCCAGGGTTCGCCTCGTCCACGGCCCGCTGCGGCTGGCGGCGTCCCAGCGTGCCAGCTGGGCGTCGATCTCCGCGCGCTCGGCTTCTTCCAGATCCGACCGCTGCCGAAGGGCGATCCTGGGATCTTCACCGATCCGGTGGAAGCGCACCCGGTAGAGCTTGCGATCCTCTCCGGCCCGCAACCCCTCGAGCAGCTCCTCCACCGACGTCGCCCCTGCGCCGACCAGATCTTCAGGCGTGATGTCGCCCTCTTCGACGACTCCCACCTCGTCGATGGCCAGCAGCCCGGCGCCCGACTGCAGGGTGCCACCGGCGACCACCGTGGGGCGCTTCCAGCGGCGGAACGCCACCGTCACCTCGCCGCTCTCGATCCTGGGCAGCACCTCCAGGCGGAACAGCACGACTAGATCCCCAGGGCGACCGCCCGGTGCAAGGCCCGAGCTACTGGTCGAGCATCAGCGCTAGGCCGATGGTGGTGAAGGCGAAGACGACCGAGGCGACCACTGTGATGCGGTCCAGGTTCTTCTCCACCACCGTCGAGCCTGCCGCCGAGGCCCCGAGGCCACCACCGAACATGTCGGAGAGTCCCCCGCCGCGCCCGCTGTGCAGCAGGACGAGGAACACGAGCGTCAAGCACGCTGCGATGTGGAAGACGAGGACGATGGCGGTCAGCACAGCTGACGACTCTAACAGTCGGGCCCCGGCGACAGCCACCGGTGTCGAGGCGATCCCCCCGATCCCCCCGATCCGCCCTGAGCCGGCGTGCCCTCGTCGTCGACCCGTGACTCAGGCACGCCGGCTAGGGGGAGGATCGAGCCAGCGCCACGTCATGTGCGGCGCTGGTAGGAGTTGAGCAGGTCGTCTTGGATCACGAACGCCAGACCGGCGCTGTCGAGACGGAGCTCCTCGCCGAGCACTCGGGTGGAGTAGGTCCATCCCTCGGGCAGCGACAGGCGCTCGCCCAGGGCCGGGAGATCGGCGTACGAGAGCGTCGGGTCCTCGATCTGGGCGTACGACTGCATGATGTACACCTCGCCATCGGGAGAGGTCAGCTCGAAGACCGGCTTGCCCGCATCGAAGGTGAAGATCGTCTGACGCTCCACCTCGGTGGGAGCGTAGGGCTCGCTGCCCGGACGATCCCCGAGGAGCCTCATCTCCACCGTGGCCCGCCTCTTCATCTCGATCCCGCCGAACGTGAACACGTCGCCGTCGACGGAGGAGCCCGACGCCACGCTGGCGTCGAACACGATGCGGCGCGGCCCGTTCAACTTGGCCGACATCGAGCCGTAGGCCTCGTTCACCTCGTCCTCGGTGAGGGCGTCCCACAGGTCGGCCGGGCAGTCGTTGAGGCCGAGCGTGTTGTAGACCCCTGCCTCCACCTTCAGCCGCTCGCGGACGAAGGGCAGGATCTCGCAGTAGCGCACGTCGCGCAGGTCCCCCATGCCACCAGAGCTCGACGCAGGCTCCGTCGCCGACGGTGCAGCCGAGGTGCTCGCATCGCCACCGCTGCAGCCGACGAAGCCGACGCTCAGAGCAGCAACCGCCAGAGCGCTCGCAAGGGCACGACGTGCGGTCATCTCTCCCCCTCGACCTTGTGGACCGGCGGGTACAGGTTGGCAGGGCCAGAAACTTCTGTCAACAGACGTGACATAAGTTTTCTGGCAGCCTGAGATGGCCGGAGCAACCCCGGGGGGCGAGAGCGCCTGGCGGCGGCCGAGCAGAGCCGGGCCGCGACGCCTGGAAACGGTGCTCAGACCATCGAGAGGCGGTACTGGACGATCCTTGCGAAGTCGTCGGGATCTAGGCTCGCCCCACCCACCAGGGCCCCGTCGATGTCGGGCTGCTCCATGAGCTCCACGATGTTCCCTGGCTTCACGGACCCTCCGTACTGCACGCGCACCAGGCCGGCGGCAGCGGCCCCGAACTGGTCGGCTACGGCCGCTCGGATCCTTCCGCACATGTCCTGAGCGTCGTCGGTGGTGGCGGTCTCGCCGGTTCCGATGGCCCAGATGGGCTCGTAGGCGATCACGATGTCGCCCAGCTGGGCACCCTTCAGACCAGAGAGCCCGGCACGGACCTGCCCGAGCACCCGCTCGTCCGCGATGCCCGCCTGGCGCTCCTCGATCGTCTCGCCGACGCACAAGATGGGCATCATCTCGAACTTGAGCACCGCGTGGAGCTTGCGGTTCACGTCCTCGTCGGTCTCACCGAACAGCTGCCGCCGCTCGGAGTGACCCACGATCACGAGGCCCACGTTGAGCTTGGCAAGGAAGGCCGGGGAGACCTCGCCGGTGAAGGCGCCCTTCTCCTCCCAGTGGCAGTTCTGCGCTCCCAGGAAGATCCCGATCTTGTCGCTCTCCAGCGTGGTCTGGACCGACCGGATGTCCGTGAACGGCGGGTGCACCGACACGTCGACTGCCTCGTAGTCCTCCTTGGTGAGCCGGTACGCGAGCTTCTGGACCGTCTGGATGGCCTCGAAGTGGTTGTGGTGCATCTTCCAGTTGCCGCTGATCAGCGGCTTGCGCGCCACGCTCGCACGCTCGGGCGATCCGGTGGTCTCAGGCATTCGGTGCTCCTCTGAGGGCTTCGAGGCCGGGCAGGTCGCCCAGCTCCAGCAACTCGAGCGAGGCTCCCCCGCCCGTTGAGACGTGGTCGATCTCGCCGGCGAGGCCGAACTGGTCGAGCGCAGCGGCGCTGTCTCCTCCGCCCACGATGGTGAAGCCCCGCGCCTCGGCCATCGCCATGGCCACCGCCTTCGTGCCGGCTTCGAAGCGGGGGTCCTCGAAGACGCCCATCGGCCCGTTCCAGAAGACCGTGGCCGCCTCGTCGATCACGTCGCCGAACGCCGCTGCCGAACCAGGCCCGATGTCGAGCCCCTTCCAGCCGTGGGGCACGTCGGCCCCGAGCTGTCGAACCTCTCCTCCGGCTTCCGGATCGCCGATCACCCCGCCCGGACCCAGCGCCGTCAGGTCGCTCGGCAGGTGCAGCTTCGAACCCTCGCGCTCGAGGAGCTCCCTGCACACCTCGACCATGTCGCCCTCCACCAGCGAGTCGCCGATGGCGTGGCCCTGGGCGGCCAGGAACGTGAAGCACATGCCACCACCGATGACCAGCGAATCGGCCACCTCCAGCAGAGCGTCGATGACGCCCAGCTTGTCGGACACCTTGGCACCGCCCAGGATGCACACGAAGGGCCGCGCGGGGTCGGTGCGCAGTGGCAGCAGCACCTCCACCTCCCTTGCGAGGAGGCGACCAGCGGCGGAGGGAAGGAACTGGGGCGGGCCCACGATGGAGGCGTGGGAGCGGTGGGACGCCCCGAACGCATCGTTCACGTAGAGGTCGTGGCCCTCGATGAGGCGCTCCACGAAGGCCGGATCGTTTCCCTCCTCTCCCGCGTCGAACCTCAGGTTCTCCAGCAGCTCCACACCGGGGGCGAGCCGCGCCAGGACCTCACGAACCGGTTCGATTGAGTACTTCGGGTCGGGCTTGCCCTTCGGGCGGCCCAGGTGCGAGCACGCCGTCACGACGGCCCCGCGCGAGGTCAGCCACTCGATGGTGGGGAGCGCAGCACGGATGCGGAAGTCGTCGACGACGACCCGCTCGCCACCAGGGCCCTCGGCCAGCGGGACGTTGAAGTCGGCTCGCAGCAGGACCCGGCGCCCCTCGACGGGGCCCAGGTCCTCCAGGTTGGGGATGCTCACCGGCTACCGGCTCGCAACGAGCTCGCGACGGGGAAGTTGCGGCCTGCGCCTCACTTCGAGGCGGCGCCGATGACCTTCACGAGGTCGACCAGGCGGTTGGAGTACCCGAACTCGTTGTCGTACCAGCCCAGCACCTTCACGAGGCTGCCAGACGTCATCGTGAGCTTGGAGTCGAAGGTGCACGACGCCGGGGAGCCCACGATGTCGGACGAGACCAGAGGCAGCTCGGAGTAGACGAGCACGTTGGACAGGGGTCCGCTCTCCGAGGCTGCCTTGAAGGCCTCGTTCACCTCTTCGGCCGACACCTCCTTGGCGAGGATGCCCACGAAGTCGGTGATGGAGCCGTCGGGCACCGGCACTCGAAGCGCCGTGCCGTCCAGCCGGCCCTGCATCGCCTCGAGCACGAGGCCCGTGGCCCTGGCGGCTCCGGTGGAGGACGGGACGATGTTGACAGCCGCGCTGCGGGCACGCCGCAGGTCGCTGTGGGGGCCGTCCACCAGGTTCTGGTCGCCCGTGTAGGCGTGGACCGTCGTCATGAGTCCACGCTCGACCCCGAAGGCGTCGTCGAGCACCTTGACCATGGGCACGAAGCAGTTGGTGGTGCAGGAGGCGTTGGACACGACCTTGTGCTTCTCGGGATCGAAGGTGTCGTCGTTCACCCCCACCACGAAGGTGGCGTCGGCACCCGACGACGGGGCGGAGACCACGACGTACGGAGCGCCCGCGTCGAGGTGCATCGCAGCCTTCTCGCGGGAGGTGAAGATGCCGGTGGACTCAACGACCAGGTCGACGCCGAGGTCTCCCCACGGCAGGGCCTTCGGATCGCGCTCGGCGAGGATCTTGATGGTCTCGCCGTTCACCTTCACCCCGTCGCCGACGGCTTCGATGTCGGCGTCCCACACGCCGGCGACCGAGTCGTACTTGAGCAGGTGGGCCATCTCGTCGAGCGAGCCGAGGTCGTTGGCAGCGACGAAGTCGATGTCGGCACCCGTCTGCTTGGCGGCCCTGAAGAAGTTGCGCCCGATGCGACCGAAACCGTTGATCCCTACGCGAATAGTCATGGTCCCTACCCTAGCGATCGAGGTCGCGGTGGGTCACCTGAGGGTCGTAGCCGTCGGTCTGCAGGCGCGACGCCACCTCCTCGGCGATGGCGACGGAGCGGTGGCGGCCCCCGGTGCAGCCGAAGGCGATGGTCAGGTAGCTCTTGCCCTCCGCCACGTACGCGGGCACCAACAGCTCCAGAAGCGAGGTGAGGGAGTCGAGGAAGGACGCCGTCACCTCCTGGTCGAGCACGTGGTCGCGCACCGCCTCCTCCAGCCCGGTGAGGGGCCGCAGCTCGTCGACCCAGTGAGGGTTCGGGAGGAACCGGCAGTCGATGACCAGGTCGGTGTCGAGCGGGAGGCCGTGCTTGTAGCCGAAGGACATGATCGTCGTCTGCATGCCCCCGCTGGGAGTGTCCGGCCCGAACAGGGCCACGAGCCGGTCGCGCAGCTGGTGGACGTTCAGGTCGGAGGTGTCGACCACAACGTCCGCGCGGTCCTTGACGGGCACGAGGAGCTCCCTCTCGGCCTCTATGGCCTCGGCGAGGCGCCCCTCCAGGTCCAGGGGGTGGCGGCGCCGGGTCGACTCGTAGCGCCGAACCAGGACGTCCGTGGACGCCTCCAAGAAGAGGATCCGCACCTTGGTCTCCTGGGCCTCCAGGTTGTCTATGGCCGGCAGGACCTCGTCGTGGTACGGGCCTGTTCCGATGACCAGACCGATGCGGGAAGGACCACCGTCGGTGGCCCTTCCCAGCTCGGAGACCTTGGAGATGAGCGAGGGCGGGAGGTTGTCGATCACGAACCAGCCCAGGTCCTCCAGGACGTCACCTGCCCTGGAGCGCCCTGCGCCCGACAGCCCGGCCACGACGATGAACTCGCTCAAGCGAACACTCCCCTACTTCACTACGTCGGAGGAACCGATGGAGGTGCGGATGCGGGCGCGCCCACCACCGCACGCTACCGGCGTCGCGGTCCGTGGATCTTGCCGTGCACGGCCTCAGCCACCTGATCGGGGAGCCACGGCAGCGCGCGGAGCTGGTCGAGCGAAGCCGCCTTCACGGCCGCCACGCCCCCCAGCTCCGACACGAGCCGCTTGCGCCTCGCCGGCCCGAGGCCGGGGATGCCGTCGAGGACCGAGGTGGTCATGCGCTTGCCGCGGAGCTGGCGGTGGTACGCGACGGCGAACCTGTGCGCCTCGTCGCGGATGCGCTGGAGCAGGTAGAGGGCTTCGCTCTGGCGGGGTATGCGGACGGGATCGGCGAGGCCGGGTACGAAGACCTCCTCGAACTGCTTCGCCAGGGCGGCGACCGGGATCTCCTCGCCCAGGCCCAGGCTCTCCACCACGCGCTGAGCCACCGAGAGCTGGCCCTTCCCGCCGTCGACCAGCAGGAGCTGGGGCGGGTACGAGAACTTCCCCGTCCTCTCCTCGATCGGCTTGGAGCGGTCGGCGAGGTAGGCGGTGAGGCGGCGGGTGAGCACCTCCTCCATGGCTGCGAAGTCGTCGTTGCCGGGTACATCGCGGATCTTGAACCGCCGGTACTCGCTCTTGCGAGGCAGCCCGTCCTCCATCACCACCATCGAGCCGACGTAGTCGCTGCCCTGGATGTGGCTCATGTCGTAGCACTCGATGCGCAGCGGCGATTCGGGGAGGCCGAGGTGCTCCTGCAGCTCGTTGAGCGCCCGGGCCCGGCTGTTGTGGTCGGAGGCCCGGCGCAGGCGGTGGCGGTTGAGCTCCTCGGCGGCGTTCTGCGTGACGGTCTCGATCAACCGGCGGCGCTCCCCGCGCCTCGGGACGCGGATCTTCACCTTCGAACCTCGCAGCCCGCTCAGCCACTCCTCGTGGAGCTCGGGCTCCGCCGATTGCTCCGGCACCAGCACCTGGCGAGGTACCCCGAGCGGACCCACCTCCCCGTAGAGGCCTTCCAGGACCCGGTCCACCAGCTCGCCCGGGCTCACCTCCTCCACCCCGTCCACCACGAAGCCCTTGCGACCCACCACCCGGCCGCGCCGCACGTAGAAGACCTGCACCGCCGTCTCCAGCTCGTCGCCGGCCATCCCCACCACGTCCAGATCCTCCGAGCCGTCCACCACCATCTGCTGGCGCTCTATGGCCTTGCGAACGGAGGCGAGCCGGTCCCGCAGCCTGGCCGCCCTCTCGAAGTCGAGGTCGTCGGCCGCGCTGCGCATCTCGGCATCGAGACGCTTGACGATCGGCTCCGTGTCGCCGTCGAGGAACTCGATGAGCTCCGCCACGAGCTCGTCGTAGGAGGCCTTGTCGATCTCCCCCACGCAGGGCCCGGAGCACTTCTCGATGTGGAACAGAAGGCACGGCCGGCCCATCCTCTGGTGCCTGGCGAGCTTGGCGTCGGAGCAGGTGCGGATCGGAAAGGTCCGCAGGAGCAGGTCGAGCGTCTCGCGGATGGCGTAGGCGTGGCCGTAGGGACCGAAGTAGCGCACACCCTTGCGCTTGGCCCCCCGCATGACCATGGCCCTGGGCCACTCGTCAGCCAGGGTCACCGCCAGGAAGGGATAGCTCTTGTCGTCGCGGAGCCGGACGTTGAAGCGCGGCTGGTGCTCCTTGATGAGGTTGTACTCGAGCATGAGCGCTTCCACGTCGTTGCGAACCTGGATCCACTCCACGGACTCGGCGGTCGCCACCATCTGGGCCGTCCGCACCGGGAGGTTGGCGGGGTTCTGGAAGTAGTTGGAGAGGCGCTGGCGCAGGCTGTGGGCCTTGCCCACGTAGATGACGCGGCCGTCGCGATCCCGGAACTGGTACGACCCGGGAGCGTCGGGAATGGATCCGGCAGGTGGACGTGCAACCATCTCGAACACAGCCTGCCGGATCCCGCCGCGCATCGCGCTGTCCCGATACACTCCGGAGCAACGCCGGCCAGGCATCCGGCGACATATCGAGCTCCGAGACCGACATCACCGTGGCGAGGCGACCTGGCTGTCCCCACCGGTCATCATCGGAGCTCCCTTCCCGAAACGGGGGTTCCATACCACCATGCTGCGCCTCCAAGGACCGCTTCCCGAGCGGTACAGCACGGCCACGCCTGAACAGCTGGAGAGCTACATAGCCAAGGCTCGCTCGCAGCTGGGCGACCAGGTCTTCATCCTCGGCCACCACTACCAGCGCGACGAGGTGATGCGCTGGGCCGACGCGAGGGGCGACTCGTTCCGCCTCTCGGTGCTCGCCCAACAGCACCCCGAGGCCTCCTACATCGTGTTCTGCGGTGTCCACTTCATGGCCGAGTCCGCCGACATCCTCACCGGCGACCACCAGAAGGTGGTGCTCCCCGACCTCAACGCCGGCTGCTCCATGGCCGACATGGCCGACATCGACGAGGTGTCGGAGGCCTGGGAGGTGCTCGGGAGGACGACCGACATCGAGCGGGTCGTCCCCATCACGTACATGAACTCGTCAGCCGCGTTGAAGGCGTTCGTAGGCGAGCACGGAGGCGCGGTCTGCACGTCCACGAACGCCAACGCCGTGCTTCGCTGGGCCCTCAGCCTCGGTGATCGGGCCGGCACCGGAGCCGGCGGGCACCAGGTGCTCTTCTTCCCCGACCAGCACCTCGGCCGCAACACCGGTTTCCAGCTGGGCTTCACCGAGGGCGACATGGCCGTCTGGGATCCGCGCCACGAGGACGGCGGGCTCGACGAGGCGACCATCAAGCGGTCGACCTTCCTTCTCTGGAAGGGCCACTGCTCGGTGCACCAGCGGTTCCAACCGTCGCACGTCGCCCAGTTCCGCTCCGACAACCCGGACGGGATGGTGATCGTGCACCCTGAGTGCTCCCACGAGGTGGTCCAGCTGGCGGATCAGGTCGGATCGACCGACTTCATCATCCGTGCGGTCGAAGCCGCGCCGGCGGGATCGGTGATAGGCGTGGGCACCGAGGTGCACCTGGTGAACCGCCTCAACGACGAGTCGCCCGGCAAGACGGTGGTGTCGCTGGATCCGCTGGTGTGCCCGTGCTCGACGATGTTCCGCATCGACGCCCCCCACCTCGCCTGGGTCCTGGAGAACCTCGTGGAGGGTGAGGTGGTGAACCAGATCACGGTGGATCCAGAGGTCGCCGGATGGGCGAAGGTCGCGCTCGACCGCATGCTGGCCATAACCTGACCTTCGACCGCCCCGAGCCCTGCCAGGCAGGGCACCGCCAGGGACGAGAGGGCCAGGCCGGCTAGGCAGGCAGAAGCGGCGCCAGGAACTGGCCGGTGTAGCTGGCTGCCGTGGCCGCGATCTCCTCGGGCGTTCCCTCGGCGATCACCCGGCCGCCACCGCTGCCGCCCTCCGGGCCCAGGTCGATGATCCAGTCGGCGGTCTTGACCACGTCGAGGTTGTGCTCGATGACGAGCACGGTGTTGCCCTGGTCGACCAGTCGCGAGAGCACGGTCAGCAGCTTGCGGATGTCCTCGAAGTGCAGACCCGTCGTCGGCTCGTCGAGGATGTAGATGGTGTGGCCCGTCGAGCGCTTGGCCAGCTCGCTCGCGAGCTTCACCCGCTGCGCCTCCCCTCCCGACAACGTAGGAGCGGGCTGGCCCAGCCGCACGTAGCCGAGTCCGACGTCCACCAACGTCTGGAGGTGGCGAGCTATGGGTGGCTGGTTGGCGAAGAAGCCGAGCGCCTCCTCGCACGACATGTCGAGCACCTCGGCGATGTTGCGCTCCTTGAAGGTGACGTCCAGGGTGTCGCGGTTGTAGCGGGCGCCCTTGCACACCTCGCAGGGGACGTAGACGTCGGGCAGGAAGTGCATCTCGATCTTGATCGTTCCGTCGCCCGAGCACGCCTCGCACCGGCCCCCTGTGACGTTGAACGAGAAGCGGCCTGGCTTGTAGCCCCGCACCTTGGCCTCGGGGGTCTGCGCGAAGAGCTTGCGCACGTGGTCGAACACGCCCGTGTAGGTGGCCGCGTTCGAGCGCGGGGTGCGCCCGATCGGCGACTGGTCGATGTTGATGACCTTGTCGAGGGCCTCTATGCCCTCGATGGCCTTGTGGCGTCCGGGTGGCAGCTTCGATCCATAGACCCGCTGCATGAGCGCCCTGTAGAGGATGTCGTTCACCAACGTGGACTTGCCGGAACCCGAGACGCCTGTGACGCACACCAGGCACCCGAGCGGGATCTCCACGTCCACCCCCGTCAGGTTGTGCTCACGAGCCTCTCGCACCACCAGCCGCTCACCCCTCGGGCTCCGCCGGCTTGCGGGGACGGGGATCTGCTTGCGCCCGGACAGGTACTGGCCCGTCAACGACTTGCGGGAGCGCATCAACCCCTTGACCCCGCCGCTGTAGACGACGTCGCCGCCGTGCTCGCCTGCCCCCGGGCCGATGTCGACCACGTGGTCGGCCACCTTGATCGTGTCCTCGTCGTGCTCGACCACCAGCACGGTGTTCCCGATGTCGCGCAGGCGGACGAGCGTGTCGATCAGGCGTCGGTTGTCGCGCTGATGCAGGCCGATCGACGGCTCGTCGAGCACGTAGAGGACCCCGACAAGACCGCTTCCGATCTGCGACGCCAAGCGGATGCGCTGAGCCTCACCTCCGGCCAGGGTGCCAGCCGATCGGGCCAGCGTGAGGTAGTCGAGACCGACGTCCAAGAGGAAGCCCATCCGGGCGTTCACCTCCTTCACGACCCGCTCGGCGATGAGGCGGTCGCGCTCGGACAGCTCGAGCCCGGCGAGCGTCTTGGCCGCCTCTCCTATCGACATCTGGCAGATGTCGTCGATGCTGTGGGAGTCGATCGTGACCCCGAGGGAGAAGGGCTTCAGCCGGGCGCCCCCGCAATCCGAGCAGGGGACCTCCCTCATGTAGCCCTCGATCTGCTCGCGGACCGAGTCGCTGTCCGCGTCGTTGTGGCGGCGCTGCAGGCCCGGGATCACCCCCTCGTACCGGACGTCGTAGGAGCGCTGACGGCCGTAGCGGTTGCGATAGCGCACCTGGACCTTGCCAGAGGCACCCGTGCCGTACAGGAGGAGGTTGCGGCTCTTCTTCGGGAGCGACGACCACCTGCGGCTGCGGTCGATCCCGTACTGCTCGCACACGGCATCGAGGAGGCGCCCGTAGTAGGGGGTCCGCGCAGCGGCCCACGGGGCGATCGCACCCTGGGAGATGCTCAGGTCCTCGTTGGGCACCACCAGCTCGGGATCGACCTCGAAGCGCGTGCCCAACCCGTCGCAGTGCTCGCAGGCTCCGTAGGGAGAGTTGAACGAGAAGTTCCTGGGGGCCAGCTCGTCGTAGGACCGCCCGCACTCCGAGCAGGCGAGGTGCTGGGAGAAGGTGAGGGTGGCCTCTTCCACGGATCCACCACCCTCACGAGGAACGATGTGCACCTCGGCCACCCCCTCGGCCAGGCGCAGGGCGGTCTCGAGGGAGTCGGTGAGGCGCCGCTCGATGCCCTCTCGCAGGACCAGGCGGTCGACGATCACCTCGATGGTGTGCTGCTCGTATCGGGCGAGGTCGACCTTCTCGGTGAGCTCGTGCACCTCGCCGTCGACCCGCGCCCGGGCAAAGCCCTGCGACGCGAGGTCCGACAGCAGCCCCTCGTAGGAGCCCTTCCGGCCACGCACCACGGGGGCGAGCACCTCGAAGCGGGTGCCCTCGGGCAGCTCGAGCACGCGGTCGACGATCTGCTGAGGGGTCTGGCGCGTGATGACGGTGCCGTCGAACGGGCAGTGGGGAACGCCGATGCGCGCGTACAGGAGGCGCAGGTAGTCGTAGACCTCGGTGATGGTGCCCACGGTCGACCGCGGGTTGCGGGAGGCCGACTTCTGGTCGATGGAGATCGCCGGCGAGAGGCCCTCGATGAAGTCGACGTCGGGCTTGTCCATCTGGCCGAGGAACTGGCGGGCGTACGCCGAGAGGGACTCGACGTAGCGACGCTGGCCCTCCGCGTAGATCGTGTCGAACGCCAACGACGACTTGCCCGACCCCGACAGGCCGGTGAAGACGATCAGCCGGTCACGCGGGAGGTCGAGGGAGAGGTTGCGAAGGTTGTGCTCGCGAGCGCCCCGCACGACGATCGAATCGGCCATCGGCCCATCCTATCCACACCACATCGAACAGGCGTTCTACCGCCGGTCGGCGAGCTGCAGGCGACACCTAGACCCTCGAGGCCATCTCCTGCTTCAGGGCGTAGAGGATGTCGTCGGTGCTGTGGCGCTGCTCCAAGCGGTCGAACTGCCGCGGCTCGGTCATCGTCTGGACCCAGCGGTCGCCAATCACGAGCAGGGCCCGCGTGATGCGCCAGCCTTCGTCGCCCAGTTCGAACTGGTCGATGTAGCGGTAGGTGGAGATTGTCTGCACGCCCGTGAGGCCCGACTCGACGATGTCCGACGCCGGCATGTGCCGCTGGGTGGCCGTCCCGTAGGTCTCCACGAGGGCCAGGTCGGGTCGGTAGAACTCGATGAGCACGTTGCTCACGAGGTGGAAGGAGTGCTCGATGTAGACGTGGCGGGATCGGAGCCAGTCGATGAAGCCCTCCACGTCGCCCTTGAAGAAGCCGTGGTCGATCTGCGCGTCTGCCCGGTAGACCTCGTCTCGGAGAACGTCCCAGTCGGCGCGGTCCACGGCGCGGCAGTACTTCTTGATCACGTCGGAGATCTGAGCCCGCGACCACAGCTCGTTCACCTTCGCCTCGAGGTCCGGTGACATGTCGCCCCCTCCTGGCAGCTCTTTCGGACGGTACTTCGGACGAATCCGCTTCGAGGCATCCGGCATCGGTGCGCTCTCCACACTTACGCCCTCTGCGGCGGTGATCCTAGCTCCCGATCGCCTCGCGGCCGCTGGCCGCCCTCTTACGCCGAGAGGATAACAAGCATGCGCTTGGTCTAGCGTAGTGGTCGTGGCAGCCGGACATGACGTGATCGTGGTCGGTGCCGGCGCGGCCGGAGCGGTGGTGGCGTCTCGCCTCTCCGAGGACGCCGGGTGCCGGGTGCTCCTCCTCGAGGCAGGGCCCGACTTCCCCGACGAGACCACGAACCCTCCGCAGTTCGTGACCGCGGGCGGATTGGCAGGCGAGGGTGGCGTGGGATTCGGCCCGCCGGTTCCGGACCTCGACTGGGGCATCGTGCACCTGCCCCTCGCCGACGGGCGCAAGCCGGCCCTCCCCCGCGGGAGGCTCGTGGGCGGGAGCTCCATGACGAACGGGGGGATATTCGTTCGTGGCCGGCCCGAGGACTTCGATCGGTGGGAGGCCGCGGGCGCCACGGGTTGGGGCTGGCGTGACATCCTGCCTTCGATCGAGCGCGTCGAGGAGATGATCCCCACCCGCACCGTTCCGAGGCAGCACTGGCTCCCGTTCCAGGAGCTCTTCGCTGCTGCTGCCACCGAGATCGGGTTCCGGTTCGCTGCGGATCTCAACGCCCCGGACGCCTGGGACGGCGTGGTGGGACCGTGGCCTCGAAACCGCCGCAACGAGGTGCGCCTCGGAACGCTGGTGACCTACGTCAGGTCCGCCCGGGGCCGCTCCAACCTCACCATCCGAGCTCGCACTCTCGTAGACCGCGTCGTCGTCCAGGGCGGTGCGGTGCGCGGCGTCAGCAGCATCGGACCCGACGGGGTCCAGTTCGACCAGGCGCCGCTGATCGTGCTCGCCGCGGGCGCATACGGGAGCCCGGCCATCCTCATGCGCTCAGGGATCGGACCCGCCGACGAGCTGAGGGCAGCGGGCGTGGAGCCCTTGATCGACCTACCCGTCGGGCGGAACCTCATGGAGCACCCAGGCGTGGCCTTGAGGGTCTCGTTGCCCCCCGCCGCAGCACGCCTGGGCTGGCCCGGCCTCGCCGTGGCCGCTCGCGACGAGGAGTGGTGGGCCTTCCCGATGGCCGTCGACGAGGAGGCGGGCGTCGGGCGCATCCACTTCCACATGGCCCTCGTCGAGGGTCCCGAGGGTTGGGTGCGGATCCGGTCGGCAGACCCGCGCGAGAACCCCTTGGTCGAGCACGGCTACGACGCGATCGCCTCCTCGGAGCGGATCGACCGGATAGACGAAGCCTTCCGGCGGCTTCTGGCCACCGAGGCGCTCGCACGCGCAGGTGTGCGAAGCGAGGAGCGGGATGGACCAGCACGGGACCGATTGCGAGGTCGCGTCTCGCCCGGGTCGCACGCAGCAGGTGGCTGCTGCATAGGCGCCGTGGTAGACCCACGGCTGGAGGTGTACGGGGTGGAGGGCTTGCGCGTCGCCGACGCGAGCGTCTTCCCACGTCACGTCTCCAACAACCCCAACCTCACGTGCTCGGCGGTTGGCGAGCGCCTGGTGGAGCTGCTCGGGGTACGTGCGACGGCCGGCCCGGCCGAGGTGTAGGAGTCGAGCCGACTCGACATCGACGACCGGGCCCTGTCCCATCCGGGCGAGCCCCACGGCCTCGGGGTGGCCCGGTTAACCGGCCGAGCACTTGGTGGTGCGGTAGTCTCACCCGCGGGGATGTGGGAAGAGGGAGCACTGATGTCACCGCCACGTACGCCCGCTGGTAAGTCCAGATCACGGCGGAGCTCTGCGTCTTCTGGCGCGCCCGCGGACATGCCGGCACCGGACGACAGCTCATCGGTGAGGCGTCGTGAGCTGCTTGCGATAGCCGCAGAGCTGTTCGCCGAGCGGGGCTTCTTCAACACCACCGTGCGTGAGATCGGCGACGCAGCGGGGATCCTCTCGGGCAGCCTCTACCACCACTTCGGCTCGAAGGAGGAGATGGTCGACAGCATCCTGCAGGAGTTCCTCCAACCCCTGCAGCAGCGCTTCGCCGCCCTGGAGGCCGACGCATCCCTCGATTCCAAGGAGATGCTGCGAGCCCTCATACATGAGTCGTTCGACGCCATGGACAGCCACTACCAGGCCGTCCTCATCTTCAAGCACGACGGTCCTCGGCTGTCCCAGTTCCCCCGCTTCTCCTACCTGTTGGAGGTGGGCGACTTCTTCGAGGGCCTTTGGATGCGCGCCCTGCGCCGAGGTCTCACCGAGGGGGTGGTCCGGCCCGACCTCGACCTGGAGGTGCTCTACCGGCTGCTGCGAGACGTCGTGTGGGACGTCGCCGCCTGGTACGAGCCCGGTGACGATCCGGAGTACGTGACCAGGTTGTCCCACCAGTACAGCACCGTCCTGTTCGACGGCCTGTGCACCGAGGGAGCGCGCGACGTGCGGCGTTCGTCGGTGGCCGCGCCCGCCGGCTGACACCGACGATCCCCCGCTCGGCGGGGATCCAGGTCACCAGGCAAGGGAGAGATCAGGGCTACGGCGCTGCCGTGGAGGACGCCCACCGAGACGTCTGAGGGAGGGCGAACCTCCTCGCCACGTTGGCCACCCGGCGGGCGATCACGTCCTCACGCTCCTGCGGGGTCACTCGCTTGGTGCTCGGCGGGAGGTGCTCGTCCAGCGCCGATCGGGCCACGAGGGTCGTGGACGGGACGGGCGCCCGATCCGCCAGGAGCCATCGGAAGACGACCACCCCCTCTGCGTGCCCGGCCGGGTCGAGCCAGTTCGCCACCCCCGGATCGCCGTGGGCGAGCACCAGACGACATGCCCCGTCAGCGTCCACGTGGGCCTGAGCGCCGTTGATGCTGGTCTGGTGGTGCGAGTACTCGATCAGCTGGTACCAGGCGTTGCCCAGGCACACGCCCCAGTAGCGGGCCTCGGGGGGCTCGAACTCGATGATGAGGGCCTCGTCTTCGCGAACCTCGAAGTACATGTTGGTGGCGACCTGTTGGAGGTTCCCCCCGATGGCCGGCGACAGCTCGGGCTCGATCGCGACGTTCGTCCCCGCCCTGCGGAACGAGTCGACCATCTCCACTCGGAACCCGGCCCAGTCGTTCACGAAGTCGGCCAGGGCATCCAGCTGGTCCCGCACGGCGGCTGGCGTGGGAGTCGCTGCCAGGCAGTCCGGCGTCCCTGCCGGGCCGACGCGCTCGATGCGGACGTGGCTCATCTCCTCGGCGTCCCAGTCGTACTGGAACTGGCGGAGGAAGACCATCCTCGTGCCGGGGAGCAGCTCCAGCCAGTTGCTCTCGTGCGGTCGCGGGGACAGCGCTATCTCGAAGGTTCCGTCGGGCGCCACCTCGAACTCGTGCAGGGCGGCGCTGCGCAAGGTGGTCCCGATGAGGGCCGAGCCTTCCCCTACCAGCTGGAACCCCACGTACCTCTCTGTGCCCGCACGCCCCACGATCTTGTAGTCGATGTCGTCGCGGACGAAGGCCCAGTAGAGGTTGAAGCCGTCTGGGCAGTCGAGCGAGGTGCGCACGGCGTCGTCGCCGTAGCGGACGAAGGCAGGGTGCTCTCGGCCCGACGAGTGCAAGGTCGTCACCAACCCGCTGTAGAGGGCCATGAGCAGGTAGCGGAACCCTTCTGCCCTGGTCACGTCGTCGCTGGGGACCGACGGGTCGAGCACTGCCGAGCCCGCCTCCTTCAAGCGATCGCAGAAGTCCTCCCAGGCAGAGCCGTCGGAGAGCTCCGGGCAGGCACCCGGTCCCGACCGCAGCGCATCGACGAGGCGGTTGATGGCCAACATCGCTCTCTTCCTCTCTGTTTCCGGGGCTTGCCGATCCTGCCGTCAGGGTTGGGCAGTCACGGGAAACCGGTTGAGGTAGTCGCCGAACCCCTCCCAGATGGCCTCGCGGCTGAGGCCGAAGTCCTCGGCTGCGTAGTCGTGCCGTCCGTGGGCCCCGGAGCGGTTCCGCTCGGCGTAGGCCTCCACCAGGGCACGGGTCTGTGGGGTCAGCTCGCGTCCCAGCCACTCGTAGATCGACTGGATGGTTCCCACCGGATCCGCGTTGAGCCTCCGGTGGTCCACGTCGAAGAAGTACTCCTCGCCAAGTGCGTCCCGGGTCCGCATGGCCCGGCTCATCCCCTCCGCCCAGAACTCCAGCCAGTCGGGCCCGAACGACGAGGGATCCCACGAGTCCGACTGCTGGGCCCGGAACACGGCCATGAGGCTGCAACCGGAGGGGATCGCTCGAGCCGGGTCGCGGTGAGTCATCACGATGCGGGTTCCCGGATACTGCGCCACGAAAGCGTCGAGGCAGAAGAGGTGGTGGGGGGCCTTCAGCAACCAGCGGTTGGGTCCGCGGCGCGACTGCAGCAGCTGCAGCGCCCGCGCGTGGTAGGCCAACGCCGGCTCCATGTCGCACGCCAGCCACCACCGGACGTACTCAGGGATGCGGTGGTGCGCCATGTAGTACTGCGAGCGGAACTCGAGGTTCATCAGCTCGTAGCACTCCTCGGGGCCATCCGAGTCGTACAGGTGCATCGCCCGAAGCTCTGGGGTGGACTCGAGGCGGCCCTGCAGCACCTCCCGAGCGGCCACCGCACGGGGATCGTCGTGGTCGGCACCGGCGATCGGCGGAGGGCAGCAGCGCTCCTGCTCCCAACGGCGCAGGAACCGAACCCGGTCGTCGAGGGCCAACAGGGCGAGGAGGGCAGTGGTTCCCGTGCGGGGGAGGCCGGTGACGAGCACGGGCCCATCCACCACCTCGTCGGCGACCTCGGGATGCTGCCCGTACCAGGCCTCGATCTCCAGGCGGTTGACGAGCGACCTCGTGAGCATCGAGGTGACCCGCTCGGCCCCCGACTCGCTCAGGTCGGCCTCGCGGTTCATGGAGCCCACGAGCACCTCGAGGCCCTCCCGAAAGGTGTCGCGTCCGAAGTCGTCGAGGCCCGTCCGGTCTCGTGCCACGTCGATGAGCTCCCCGGCCGGGGGGATGCGAGCTGCCATGCGTCCTCGTCTCCGGACCTCTCGTTCGAGCTCGGCGCCGGTGGTCCGACCCTGCGCCTTACACAACCTAGCGCTCGTTCGGCTTGCCGTCCGGGCCGCTGGCGACAACTACGATGGCTCGGTGGCAACCCCAGTTCCCGCTGTTGATCGCGCAGTGCGGATCCTCGAGCAGCTCCGCAACAGGCCCTCCGATCCGTGGTCGGTGTCGCAGCTCGCGGAGGCGACGGGAATGCACAAGGCCACCTGTCATGCCGTCGTGATAGCCCTGGTGGACGCTGGCCTGGTGCAGCGCCACGAGGCCAAGACCTACTCGCTCGGCTCGCGCCTGATCGAGCTCGGCCGCGCGGCCAGCGACCGCCTGCCGGGGATGGTCCAGGCGCGCCGGGAGATGCACGGCATCGCCATCCAGCTGGGTCTGGGATCGATGGTGGCCGCCGCGGAAGACGACCGCCTCTTCGTGGTCGACCGCACGGCCGACGCGGCCCCCTACGGACTGCCCGTGGAGCTGGGCATCCGCCGCGTCCTCGAGCCCCCGATGGGCACCGTGTTCCTCGCCTGGTCGCCTCCAGAGTTCGTGGAGGCCTGGTTGACCAGATCGACCCAGGACTCCACACCAGAGCAGATCGACTCCTACCGGGAGACGCTCGTGGCCGTGCGAGCGAGGGGCTACGCCGTGGGCCTGGAGGTGCTCGCCCGCGACCGCGTGGCCGAGCTGGTCGACCGCATGGCCACCGCCACCGAGGAGCAGGAGCGCTTGGCCATCGCTTCGGAGGTGATGAGCGTCTTCCGCGACGAGCGCTACCTCCCGGTGCGCCTCGACCCGGCCGAGAGCGAGAGGGTCAACCTGGTCTCTGCGCCCATCTTCGACTCCTCGGCGCGCCCGGTGCTGGCCCTCTACGTGGTGGGCACGCCCGAGCGGCCCCTCGGCGGGGTGCTCGAGGAGGCCGTCGAAGCGCTCCTGGCCGCAGCCCACAGAGCCACGGCGACGATCGGTGGTCGGCCCCCAGCCACCTGAGCTGGCCGCCAGATCCAAGGGCCGGATCAGACCTCGCGCAGGGCGGGGTCGAGCGGGGCCTCCGGAACACCTGAGCGCTGCACCTCGGCCAGCACCTCCCTGGTCCAACCCAGATCGTCGTGGCGCGCACGCTCCAGGGCGGCCTCGGTGTCGATCCCGTAGACCCTTGCGGCGTTGAGGCCCAGGATCTTCTCCTTCACCTCGTCCGTGAGAGCGGGGTAGCCGTAGCGCTCCTGCATCTCGGCAGGGATCTGGAAGGCACAGAAGGCATCGAGCGCCGGCTGGGCCGGGCCGTACCAGATGCTGTCGGTACCCCAGAGGATGTTGTCCTCGCCCACGGCCAACAGCAACTTGCCGAGCACGTGAGCCGCCTCGATGGGGCGCCGGATGAGGCAGAACCAAGTGGTCCCCAGCTCCGCGTAGACGTTGGATCCCGGACCGACACCGGCCTCCGCGAGGGAGGTGACGAGACGGTTGACCCCTACGTCGCGCGTCTCCGCCGAGTAGGGCACCTCAGGTAGCACCCCCGGGATCGGGGGCTCGTAGCCCGAGTGGTAGATGATCAGGTCGATGTCGGGGAAGGCGGCCGCCGCCGGGCCCACGTCTTCCGGGCCGCCGGACGGCGCCAGGAAGCTCACGCCCTTGTGGGCGCACACGATCTTCGTCCCCAGCTGCCGGCAACGCTCCAGGAACGGCATGCCGGTCTCGTCGTCGTCGAGGCGCCACTGGGTCCCGGGTATGTACCCCCGGCCGTCCTCGGCGGCGGTTCCCAGGGTGTAGACCTTCCAGCCCACCGGGCCCAGCTCGTCGCGCCAGCCCTCCATCATGTCGAGGTGGCCGGGCACCTGGGGGTGGACCACGGAGTGGTTGAGCAGCCGTCCTGCAGGACCGAGGCGGTCGAACAGCTCCCGGGTTCCGGCCATCTCCACGTTGTAGAGCATGCGCCTGGGGCCGAGACCGGGGTTCGAGCTGATCACGACCATCGTGTTGGCGGTGCCGTAGAAGACGCACTGCAGGTACTCCGCCATGGTGTAGGCCACCATTCCGTCGAGCCCGCTCCACCAATCGGGTGCCAGCCCGCGGTAGGTCCGGAGGACCGCCTCTGTGAGCTCCGGTATCCCGGGCCGGTCTCCCATGTAGTGGGTCTGCACGTCGATGATCAGCTCGGGCCCGCCGAGGGCTTCGGCCGCGGCATCCCAGTCGAGGGTCGCCTCCTCTGGCACCTGGTAGAAGCGAGAACCGTGCTCCTCGTTGAGCGCTCGCAGTCCGGCGGCCGTGCCGAGCCGGCTCTGCCAGTAGCTGGCCTGGGGGACGCCCGCCCGAGGCGCGGCCGCCTCGCCGACCAGCGACGCCCTGGCGAGCACCCGGTTCTCCGCTTCGCTGCGGGGGGGCGCCTCGTACTCGTCCGTGGAGCGTTGCTGCAGGAAGCTGGGGGGCTGCATGCCACCTGGAAGTCCGCTCACGAGACCACCTCGGGGTCGGCTATCACCTTTTCGAAGGCTTCGATGAAGCCGTCCACCAGCTCTGGCGTGTGGGCCATCGTCACCGACGCGCGCCCACCTGGCACGTTGTAGCCCTCGTTGAGCATCGCCTGGGCGATCCGGCCCTTGGTGGCGGGGTCGCCCGTCGCGTCCGAAGGACGTCTCACGGGGCGATCCGACGGGTGGATCCCCACCAGGTGCCGGTCGCCGGTGACCTGGAGTTGCACCCCCTGCCTGGCGATCGCTCCACGCAGGCCGGCCCGGAGGCGCTCACCCAGTGCGGCGAGGTGCTCGTAGACGTCCGGCGTCAGGTGCGACAACGTGGCGAACCCTCCTGCCATCACCACCGGGTGCCCGGCGAACGTGCTGGTCGCCATGACCGGGGCGAACGAACCCCTGGCCTCGCAAAGCGCCATCACGTCGCGGCGTCCTCCGAAGACGCCCACGGGGAGCCCGCCGGCGATCCCCTTGCCCGTCGTGGTGAGGTCGGGCGTGACCCCGTAGAGGCCCTGCGCTCCCCCACGGCTCACGGTCACCGAGATCATCTCGTCGAAGATCAGCAGCGCACCGTGGCGGTCCGCCAGGTCCCGCAGGCCCTGCAGGTAGCCGGGCTCCGGGGCGATGTGCCCACCGCCTCCGAGGATGGGTTCCACGATGATCGCGGCGACCTCACCGTCGTGGCGGCTCATCACGTCGGCCATGCCGTCGATGTCGTTGAAGTCGGCCCAGGCCGCCGTGTCTGCCAAGGCCCTGGGAACTCCCCAGCCGATGGCTTCGTCGCCTTCGGTCCCCGGCACCGGCAGTGCCATGAACTGCGAGGTTCCCATGCACACCCCGTCGTGGGTGCCGTGGTAGCACGACCGCACCCTTGCGATGCGCTCACGGCCGGTGAAGGCCCGAGCCAGTCGCATGGCGTACATGGTCGCTTCGCTGCCGGAGCACGTGAACCTCACCCGCTCGAAGGAGGGGATGCGCTCGCAGAGGAGCTCGGCGTACTCGATGGCGCGCCGGTTCGGCAGCGTGAAGTGCAGGCCCCGCTCCAGCTGCTCGCGCATGGCATCCACCGTCGGGGCGAAGCCGTGGCCGAACGGAAGCGAGTGCGCCGTGTTCATGAAGTCGACGATGCGGCGCCCGTCCAGGTCGTACAGGAAGCACCCTTCGGCCCGCTCTACGTACGTCGGGTGCACGGAGCTGGCCATCGTCCCTGCGGCCAGGCCTCCCGGGAACACCTCCAGCGCCCGGCGGTACATCTCCGCAGATGCCGGGGTCGCCTCCCGGAGCTGGTCCTCCACCGCCGTCATCGCGCACCCCGCATCACGAACGCTCCCCACGGGCGAGCGCCGAGTCGAGAGCGCGGTGCATGTTGGGGATCATCGCCTCGTAGCTCGAGAACACGACGTGGCCGAGGCCCGGAGCCGTAACGCCGAGCTGCTGGCGCTCCATGTTCACGATGTCCTGTTGGAGTATCAGCGGCCAGTCCTCAGGCGCCACCGGGCCCTCGAGCGTCGGGCGCACGGGCTCCGCCCCGTCAGGGCGCATCGAGAGGGCCCACGCCTCGAAGATGCAGCTGGTCGGGTCCAGCCCGTCGGGGCGCGAGCGGTAGACGATCGCGTTGCCGAGGTAGCTGATGATCGTGGTGTTGGGGAACACGTGGGCGTGCCCGGTGGACTCGGGGGTCCTGGGCGGGATCCGGATGCCATGGGCTGCAGCATCGGCCTCCACCGCTGCGAACAGCTCCCTCGTGAAGTCCTGGTCGGGGATGCCCCGCGCCATGAGCTCCTCTTGGATCTCCAGCTGGCGCTCGGTGACCCAGCCCTCCACGCCCTCGTGCAGCAGCCGGTTGCTCAGGGCCAGGTATTCGATGGCCGTCATGCCCTCCTGGGGGGTGTTGGTGCGCAGCGGGCTTGCCGGTCCGCCCGCGTAGGTCGCCCAACCGTGGCCCCGCGGATCCACAGCGAAGGTCTGCCGGCTCGGATCGAACTGCTCGAGGGGTACGTAGTTGGCCAGCTGGGGGTGGGTGGTCGGCGTGTGGAAGCCTTCCATGAAGGCCTCCTGCGCCGTCTTCCAGTTGGTCCTGAGCACGACGAATCGCCACCAGTCCACCCCCATCCGCTCCATCTCCAGCGGATCCAGGGCTCTGGTCAGGCCACCCAGGGCGTCCTCCAGGGGCTCGGCCGAGGGGTCGGGGTTGATGAAGACCATGCCCCAGCGCACCTCCGTCGGCACCCCGAGCAGGCTCACGTCGTCGGGCGCCAGGCACTCGGGGTTGAACCCCTCGCTGCCGTAGACGAAGTCGCTGGTGCCGTCGAGCCCGTAGCGCCAGCCGTGGAAGGGGCAGGCGATCGTGGCCCCCAGGAAGGTCCCCGTGCCACGGGCAAGCGCCGTGGCACGGTGCCGGCACGCGTTCTGGAAGGCCCTGATCCTCCCGTCCCCACCCCTGACCACCAGGTACGACTGGTCGAGGATCTGGTACTCGGTGAAGTCCCCGGGCTCGGGGACCTCGTCCACACGGCACGCCACCTGCCAGGTCCTGGGCCACAGGTACCTGCGTTCCAGGTCGAAGAACTCCGGAGACCAGTAGCGGGAGGCGGGCACCCGACCGTCGGGATGCACGGCATGTTGGGCGGGTGAGGTGCTCCGAGCTGGATCGGCCACCACACGCAGCTCGTCGATGCTCACGACCTCGAAGCTCCCTTCGTCAGTGCGACCTCGCTCATGTGAGGTGCCAGCCCACGCCTCCCGCGCCGCCAACCTGCTGGGGGGCGCCCTCAGAGACGACGCGACCTCCGTCGAGCGTGTAGGCACGATCGGTCAGGCCCTCCAGCCAACGGGCGTCCTGCTCTGCGACCACGAGGCTCATCCCGGTCTCCACGAGGCGCCCGACGATCACGAAGACCGACTCGGCCACGACCTCGGCCAGCCCGGTCGACGGCTCGTCGAGGAGCAGGAGCTTGGGCTTGGCGGTGAGCGCCATGGCCAACGAGAGCATCTGGCGCTGACCCCCGCTGAGGAGGCCGCCCTTCAGCTTCGTGCGCTCGGCGAGCATCGGGAACCAGTCCAGGGCGGTCTGCACGTCGGGCTTCTCACCGCGCCGCTCCGCCAGCCGCGCGGCCAGCGCCAGGTGCTCGCTCACCGTGAGTCCCTCGAACACGACGGCTCCCTCCCGGACCAGGCTCACACCCCGAAGGGCTGCCTGGTCGGCGGTGAGCTTCGAGAGCTCCTCGCCGTCGAGCTCTATGGAGCCCGTGCTCTTGCGATGCGCCCGCGCGATCGTGCGCAGGAGGGTCGACTTCCCGACGCCGTTGCGTCCGAGCACGCCGACCAGCTCTCCCTGGCCCACGCTCACGGACACGTCGAAGAGAGCTTGCGCCTGGCCGTAGAACACGTCGATGTGCTCCACGGCCAGGCGCGTGGGGGAAGAGCTCTGTGCGGGTGCGGCTGAACCTGCGAGGTCGGTGCTCACGATGCATCACCCGTCTTGTCGGCAGCCGCGAGGGCGGGGGCCGAACCGTCGTCCACCTCGGCCAGGACGTTGTCCCAGCCGCGCCGCTGGATGCTGCTGAGGTCGGCGCGCTCGCGCACGACGCCCTCTTCCAGCAGGAGGATCTCGTCGCAGACCTCCCTCACGAACGAGAGGTTGTGCTCGATGAGGAGAACCGCGTACCCGTTCTTGGTGAGGTCCTGCAGGACGGTGCCGATCAGCACCAGGCCATCGGCGCCGAGGCCGGCCGCGGGCTCGTCGAGGCAGATGACCACGGGTCGAGCCACAACAGCCCGCCCGATCTCGACGATCCGCCTCAGCCCGAGCGACAGCTCCTCGACGGCGGCCTCCTGCACGTGCTCGTCGAAGCGGAGCTCCGCGCAGACCTCCGACACGCGCTTGTCGTACTCCCGTGCGCGCCTGCGGTACCGCGGCGTGCCCAGGATGCTGCTCACCGGTCCCACGTGCTCGAGGAGGCCGACGGTGATGTTCTGCCTCACCGAGACCTCGAGCACGAGCTGGGGCACCTGGAAGGACCTGCGTATGCCCTTGCTGGCCATGAGGACCGGCGATCCGGACCTGGCCGCTGATCCGGCGACCGAGATGACTCCCGTGTCCTGGCGGACGAACCCGGTGATCATGTTGAGCACGGTCGTCTTGCCCGATCCGTTGGGCCCGACGAGGCCGATCACCTGGCCGCTGCGAAGCTCCAGCGACACGTCGGCTACCGCCTGGACGCCCTCGAACGCCTTGCCGAGGCTGTTGGCAGCGACCACCACCCCACCGTGCGACGCCACCTGACCCTCCTCGGGGGGCGCGAGGTCGGCCGTCGCACGAGACTCCTCGTGCTCGGTCGCATCGGCGCGCGGGGGCGCCAGGCGCCTGGCGGCCCACTTCCTGACCACCGGCGCGATCCCCTCGGGGAACAACAGGGCGGCGACCAGGATGCCCAGACCGAGCGCGATCTGGTTGTAGGGGCTGAAGGGCCCGATCCAGAGGCTGAAGGTCTGGAAGATGATCGTGCCGATGATGGCGCCCCACAACGTGCCCCTACCACCGAGCACCACCGCGGCGATGATCAGCAGGAGCAGGTGCGAGCCGAAGGCGCTGGGCCCCACGAACTGGGCCTGGTGGGCCCAGAGCCAGCCGGCGAGGGCCACTGGCAGGGCGGCCACGGCCGCCAGCTGCACCTTCACCTTGCTCGTGTGGATGGCGGAGGCCTGTGCGGCGGTCTGGGCGTCACGGATGGTACGCAGCGCCAGGCCCCAGTGCGTGCTGCCGACCCTGCGCATGAGCAGGAAGCACAGGGCCAGGACGCCGAGTATCAGCAGGTACTCGCCCATGCGCGCCGACCGCAGCCCTGGGAAGCCGTCGACCGGCCCGATCCCGTTCTCACCGCCGGTCCACTGCTGGGTCGCGAGGATGACGTCGGGGAAGATGACGACCAGGAAGATCGACGTGACCGCCAGGTACCAACCTCGCAGGCGGTAGCCGGGGGCGCTGGCGATGACTCCCAGCACGACGCCCACCGCGACGGCGCAAGGAAGCGTCAGCCAGGCGTTCCAGTCGAGGTTGATGTTCACGAGGGCAGCGGTGTACGCCGACGCCCCCATGATCACCGGCTGGGCCAGGGCGAGCTGGCCCCCGTAGCCGAAGCTGAGGTTCAGCCCGATGGCGACCATGGCGTACATGGCGACCAGCTCGAGCTGGGGGATGCTGAACGTGCCGGGCAGCATCAGGGGGAGGAGGATCGCGACGCCCAGGACCACCAACGGCGTCACCCGGGAACCGGCCCGGCCGGTGACCGGCGATTCCATGGCGTTGTAGGCGTGCCTGCGCACGCGCCCCAAGATCCCCGTCGTCGCCGGGGCCGAGGTCGTCTCGGTGGTCGCCACGTCAGACCTCCCGCAGGCGGGCTGCACCGAAGCCGCCGGCGGCCCCGAACAGGCCCGTGGGCCGCACCAGCAGGACCACGAGGAGCACCAGGTAGAGCGCTGTGCTGGTGAGGTTGGGGTCGATGAAGATGGGCACGATGTTGCTGATCAGGCCCACCAGCACCCCACCGACGAAGGCACCCGCGAAGCTCCCGAAGCCCCCGATCGCCATGGCCGCGAAGCCGAGGAGCAGGAACTGCTCGCCCACGAAGGGGCTGGCGAAGGTGACGGGAGCCATGAGGACGCCCGCCAGGGCGGCGAGGATTCCAGCGGCACCGAAGGTTCCGAGGACCACCTTCAGGACGGGTACGCCCACCAGGCGGGCCCCCTCCCGATCCAGCACGGTGGCCCGCAGTAGCAGGCCAACCGTGCTGCGGCGCATCAACAGCTCCGTGAGGATCGCTATGACCACGGTGACGGCCATCATCACGAGGTAGATGGGCCGGATCGGGATGCCGAGGAAGCTCAGGGGCGACTCGGTGACGTAGGAGTTGACGGCACGGGTCTCATCGGTGAACACCAGGGCGGCGCCGGCGTTGATCGCCAGGCCCAGGCCCAACGTCGTCACCAGCGTCCCCTCGGTGAGGCTCAACGTCCCGCCGCGGACCACCACTGGTCTCACGGCGATGACGTAGTTGAGTATCCCGATGATCCCTCCGGCAGCCACTATCACCAACATGGCCACCAGGAAGGGCCAGTTGCTCAGCTGCCACAGCCAGTAGAGGGAGATCACGCCGATCATCACGGTCGAGCCCTGGGCGAAGTTGAACACACCGCTCGAGGCGAGCACGAGCGTGTAGCCCATGGCCACTAGCGCGTACATCCCTCCCAGGCCGAGGCCTGCGACTATGGCGAGACCAAGCTCTTGGCCCACTGCCTACCTCCCTGTCCTCGTCTCGGTCCTGTGGGCCGGGGCTACCTGGACAGGGTCAGCGGAACACCCTTCCACTGACCTTCCACGGGGTCACCGGGCTGCAGCAGCGACCAGAACTGGCTCATGTCTGCGTCGGCGAAGGTGTGGACCGTCTCGGTGTAGCCGGGCTTGTTCGGGAACCCGATGAGGGATTCGGCGGGGATGGTGCCGTTGCCGAGCTGCAGCGTGCTGCGCAGCTTCGACGAGTCGAGCGTGCCAGCCGTCTCGGCTGTCCAGACGAGGTAGTTGATGGCGTCGGCGTGGCCCACGGCGTAGCCGAGGTCGGCGATCGGGCCGATCTCCATGAGGGCCTTCTTGAACGCCTGCCCGAGGCTGTTGAGCTGCGTGCCCTGGATGGCCGGGCGGGTCCCGAGTGCGAAGAACTGGTCGGACACCTCGGAGGGGATGTCACGCAGGGCGGAGCTGCCGGTGGGGCCCGTCACGAGCACCACGTCGCTCCAACCAAGCTGCTGGACACCACGCATGAGGGCCACGAGGCCCGATGGGCTGAGCAGCTGCACGTAGATGCCCTTGGCGCCGGCGCTGCGGAGGCGCTGCAGCTGCGGGGTGAAGTCGGCTGCGTCAGCCGCTGTCGACTCGGAGCCCACGTACGTGATGCCCTGGGCCTGCGCCGTGCGCTCTACGGCAGCCAGCTGGGCCTGGCTCCCGGTGTCGGTACCGCCGATGCCGCCGATGGGCTGCTTGCCACCCATCTCCTGCACCATGCCCTGCACCGCCGCCTGGACCTGCTGGTCGTTGGTGGGGTAGCCGGCGAAGCTGAACGGGTACTCGGAGGGGTTGATCACCTCGGGAGTGGTCGACATCGACATCGACATGATCTCCTCGGGCGTGAGGATGGGCATCATCGCAGCAGAGCTGGGAGCCGCAACGCCCGGGACGACGAAGAGGATGTCCTCGCGTGGCGTGTTGGCGAGCATCTCGCGGATGGCCAGAGCTGCCTTGGCGGGGTCGGAGGCACCGTCGAGGTGCTTCATCTCCAGCGGACGCCCGAGGACGCCGCCGTTGTCGTTCACCACCTTGATCATGGCCTTGTAGGCGTCGACCTGGCGCTGACCGAAGGTGCCGAGGGGACCTGTCACGTCCGCGGCGGTCAGGAAGTAGACGGGGTCACCAGAAGGACCCCCCGAACCACCCGAGGTGGTGTCGGAGCTCTCGGAGGAGCTCCCTCCCCCACAGGCAGCCGCGAGGAGCGCGAACGTGGCAAGAAGAGCCACGAAGAGCACCCGGACGGGCCGCAGCCAAGAACCTTGCTTCGGCGAAGGTGTTGTCACTCGAAACTGCCTTTCCTCACGGAGCGGCTCTTCCCGCTCCCCCCGGTTGTCAGGACACTTGTCACACTAGAACACAAGCAAGCGCTTGCCAAGCAATACTTTCGTCAGTATTTTCGGCTCCGTTGCGAGGCACCCGGCCGGCCGGGTGAGCCGAGTCGAAGGAGGATGGGTGTTTCCGGCAGTCGCCTACTTCTCCTTCGCCCACGTCACCGAGCCCTCGGCCCATCGAGCCTTCAACGAGTACCACCAGCTCGATCACATGCCGGAGAACCTCGCCCTTCCGGCCGTCGCCTTCGGGCAGCGATGGGTGCGCTCGCCCGACTGCGCATCTCGAGCCCCTGCGGCGGACCCCCACCTCGACCCGGTCCACTACGTCACCATGTACTGGCTGCGCCACCCGACCGAGGCGAGCCGCCGGGAGTGGCTGGAGCTGGGCACCCGCGCCCGCTTCTGGGGTAGGAGGCCAGATCTCGGCCTGGTGAGGCGGCCGCTCATAGGAGCGTTCTCGCCTGTACGAGGGACCGCTCACCCGAGGGTGAAGGTCTCGGCCCACGTGCTCCCCCTCCGTCCGATGCGCGGGGTGCACGTGAGGGTCTCGGACCTCGTCGGAGACGAGCTCTCGGTCGAGCGCGCGTGCAGGTGGCACGAGGATGTCCGGGTGCCTGGCCTCCTGGAGGTTCCGGGCGTCGCCGGCATCTGGAGCTTCGTCAGCGAGAGCTCGTTCCCCGCCTCGACCGGCGTGCGTGCCGGGCAGGCTCCCCCGAACGAGGGAGCCCCGCCGGTGCGCATCGAGGTGGCCTTCCTCGACGCCGACCCCGTCGAGGTGTTCGACGAGATCGTGGAGCGGGAGGCCGCCTCGGGAGGCCAAGGGCTGCCGGACGGTGTCCCAGAGGCGGAGCACCTCCGCTTCTCCAGCCCCCTCCGCACGATCACGCCCTGGGAGTGGGACTGGTTCGACTGACGCTCTGCGGTGGCCCGCCCGCGACGTGGTCATCGGCCGTACACCTCGGCTCGCAGACGGGGGAGCACGCGACGAGCGAAGCGCTCCATGCTGGCCTCCGTGGCTCCGGCCGACATGTCCGACGACTGGACCATCATCAGCAGGTTCCCGAAGCCACCCACGTAGCGGTAGAACTCGCGGATCTGCTCGTAGACGGTGTCGGCGGTGCCGGCGAACGTGTAGCCCCGCTCGATCATGTCCTCCACCGGGCCGGTCGCCAGGTCGCCGAGGCGCTGGTACGGGTTGGCGTCGTGATCTTCGACCCGCTCGCGCAGGACGGTCGCCCTCACCCCCGCGTCGAGGAAGCCCGGGATGTCGACGAACTGGGGAGGGGTCCGCGCTGTCTGGAGCGGGAACCACTGGAGCTGGGCGGCAGCCTCCAGAGCTTCCTCGTCGGTCTCGCCGACGAACACGCAGGCGCAGTAGGCGAGGCGCTCGAGCGGGACCTCGGGCTCGCCCATGGACGCCCGTTGCTCCCTGTAGGCCTCGAACACCGCCTTGCAGCCGTCGGACCCGTTCATCATCGTGGCCATCGTGTGGCCCCTCGCCGCCACTCCCCTGGCAGATCCCGGGCTCGACGCCGTCTCCCACACGGGAGGGTGCGGCTGCTGGAGCGGCCTCGGGATGATGTTCACCTGCCTGTGGTGGAAGTGCTCGCCCTCCCAGTTGAAGGGACCTTCGGTGCCCTTCCAGGCAGCGACGATCAGCTCCATGGCCTCGACGAACCGGTCGCGAAGGTCCACGGGCTGGGTGTTGGTCGGCGTGATCTCCATGGGTGACCCCCGGACGAACCCCACCTCGGCCCGCCCGCCTGAGAGGACGTCGACGAAGGCCATCTCCTCGGCGACCCGAACGGGATCGGCGCGGTTCGCCACCGGGTTGCCCAGCACCAGCAGCCGCGCCTTGCGGGTGGTCCGAGCCAGGACCGCCATGGTCAGCGGTGCCACCGAGTTGAGGCACGTGAGCGTGCCGTGGTGCTCGTTGAGCATTATGTCCAGGCCCAGCTCGTCGGCCTTCTCGTAGAGGCCGAAGTACTTCCTGTAGAGCGAGTAGCCCTTCTCGGGGTCGAAGAGCGACGAGGGGATGACCGTGCGCACGGGCCCCATCACGTCGGGGTCCGGAACCTCCGGGTACGGCATCTCGGTGAACGCCCAGGCTCGGAACACGTCAGACCCCCGTCGTCATCGGTGAGAGCCGGGCGGCGCTCGACCGTCGACGCTGCAGGGCCCGCACGACCTCGGTCGCCGCCTCGAGCGGGACCTCCTCCTCGACCCGGTGTCCCACCCCGGCCATCTCGACCACCTCTACCGGACCACCGAATAGAGAGGCGAGACGCCGGCAGTAGTCGGCGTCGAGCACGAAGGAGTCCTCCCCCGCACCGATGATCGTCACCTCGCCACGGACCCGGCGAAGGCGGCGCGGGAGGGCGGGGTCGTGGAAGTACGGCTTCCAGCAGTACCTGGCGGTGGCTTCCTGGGCGCGCGTGATGGCGAGCAGCCCCTCCTCGTCCAGCGAGGAGAGGCGGTCCATGCCACGGGAGCTGAGCACGGCCTGCTGCTCGGAGGGGTGGATCGCGAAGAGGTCGACGAAGTCCCGATCGGTGCGGGACCCGAACTTCACCCCCACAGGAGCGATGAGCACGACGGGCCCCACGGCGGGGTGGCGTGTGGCCGCCATCTCCGCTGCGATCCAGGCCCCGATGGACGATCCGACGACCGGGACGGGTGACCCCTCCTCGCCGGCCATCTCCTCGAGCAGCTCGACGTACAGGTCGGCGAGGTCGCGGACGGTCGCCAGGTCGGCTGGCGGCACGGCGCTCCCCCATCCCGGGTGCAGCGGAGCGGTGACCGTGGCGTGCTCGCCGAGGGCCTCAAGGAACGGGCCGCAGAGCACGAGCCCGTCCTCCGCGTGGAGGTAGAGGGCTCGCTCTCCCTCGCCGGTCCGGAAGACCTCGAGGTCCACGTCGCCCAACTGCACGGTTGCTGAGTCCAGGCGGGCGGTGGCGGATCGAACTGGGGTGGGGGTGGGGGTCGGGTGGATGGTAGCCATGGTCTTTCTTGTATACAAGAAAAGTTTCTCTTGTTGTAGACAGACCGTACCACCCAACCAGGAGCTGTCAAGGGTGATCGCGGCTGGGGCGCGCCGCTCACCAAGCGGCCGGCGCGCCTCCGAGCAGCGACGCCACGGCCGGAGCCAAGGCGCTGGCCAACCGCTCGTGGCCCCCGTCTCCGGGGTGCACCCCGGCGACGAGGCCGGCCGCCTCGACCAACTCTGCGGCGGCGACCAGCGACAGCGCCCGATCGTGCCGGCGAGCCTCCTGCACGAAGCCCTCCATGGCCGAGCGGAGGTCGGCGAGCGTCGCACCCAGCACGTTCGGCACGTGCTCGGCATCGGGGCGCCCGATGGGGCTGACGAACAGCACGGGGACCTCCGGAAGCGCCGCGCGCACGACACCGATGAAGCCCTGCAGGCCCGATGCGATCATCGCCGGCGTGTGGGGGACCCTCGTCCAGCAGTTGGTCCCGTAGGCCACGACGACCGCCGCCGGGGCGAGCTCTCCGATCCACTCGGCGCACGGGATCTCGCCCCTCGCCGCGCCCGCGTAGCCGAGGTTGACGATGTCGACCCCCGCCCTTCGGGCGACGAGGGAGGTCCAACGGCGCCCGGGCTCGGAGGCGGACCACCCTTGGGTGATCGAATCGCCGTAGCACGCCAGCCTCGGGAGGCTCGGGCCCGGCCGCACGTCGGCCCCACGAACGGCGAGCACCGACGGTGACATGTCCTCGGGTAGGTGCACCACCACCCTCTCGTCGCCGCCATCGGGCTGGCCGACGTCGAGGGTCACGGTGCCTCGACCCGCCTCGGCCTCGACCATCGCCACACGACGCTCTCCCCTCCAGGCCGTGAAGGTCGTGACGAGTGGACGGGGCAGGTCGCCCACCGGCGTGCGTGCCACGTAGTCCACCTCCACCTTGCCGCTGCCGACCACCTCCATCCGCACGTCGGTGGGCACGCGAGCGGCGGCCAACGTGTCGGCCGGGAGGCGCGAGTCGCCCGGCCGAGCCCTGAGGTAGGGGTAAGGGCCCTCGACCGGATCCTGGAAGAGGCCGCGAAGGAAGCTTCGGGGGTCGCTCATGGCAGGACCCTAGCTACCAAGCAAGCGCACGACTGGACGGTGTTACCCTGCGCCGCGTGCGCCGCCCCTGTCGCCCGAGCCCGACGTGACCACCGCAGGGTCGCTCGCCGGCAAGGTGGCGATCGTCACCGGCGCAGGTGCCGGCATCGGTCGTGGGATAGCGCTGGCGCTGGCACGCGAAGGAGCGAGCGTCGCTGTGGTGGAGCGCGACCCCGAGTCGATGGTCGGCACCGTCGATGCGATAGCCCAGCGGGGAGACCCCGTGGCCCTGCCCGTGCGGTGCGACGTGGGGGAGCTCGACCAGATCCAAGCGGCGGTCGCCGCCACCGTCGAGCGCTTCGGCACCGTCGACGTCCTCGTCAACAACGCCCAGACGTTCCGGTCGCAGCGCCGGTACGCGCCGCTGCACGAGATCGACGACGACGACGCCAGGGTCGACTTCGAATCCGGTCCTCTCGGCACCCTGCGCTTCATGCGTCTCTGCCACGAGCACCTGGTCGGCGACGGTTGCGTGGTGAACGTGGTCTCAGCCGGCGCGAACACGCCCGATCCCTCGGGGGTCGGCGTGTACGCCGCGGCCAAGGCAGCAGTCGTCATGCTCACCAGGGCGGCTGCGGTGGAGTGGGGCCACGAGGGCATCAGGGTCAACGCGATCGCGCCGCTGGCGCTTTCGGCGAAGATGGAGGCCAACCTGGCGAGCGATCCCGCCAAGCTCGAGCACTTCGTCTCGAAGACCGCTCTGGGCCGGCTGGGCGACTGCGAGGCCGACATCGGCCGGGCCGTGGTCTTCCTCTGCGGGCCCGACGCCTCCTACATCACCGGGACGGTGCTCGGCGTCGACGGCGGGATCTCGTTCCCTCACTGAGACCCGCGTGCCCACGCAGTTTCGGGGTGGCGCCTGCCGAGCCAAGGGTCACGAGGCCGACGGCTGCCGGTTCAGAGGATGACGAAAGGGTTGACGAGGCAGCCCGTCGCCTTCGGGAAGCTCACCGGCAGCACGACGAAGGCACCATCGGCCTTCCCGGCGTCCCTCGCCGCCGCGGCCACGGGGCCGAGGTCGCAGTTGTCCACCGTGGCCAGACCTATGGCCCAGAGGAGCTGGTGCACGGGCCCGTGCACGTCGTAGACGGCGTCGAGGAAGTCCCAGGCGAGGACCGACACACCGTTCTCTGCGATCCAGCGGGCCCCGTCGGCGCCGATCCCGGGGCGTCTTCCGGGCTCGCCGTGCTCGTCGGCGGGCTGGTGGCCGAAGCGATGCCCAGCCGCCTCCCAACGGTCGCGGCCCATGTACGCGATGAGGGCGTCGCCGGGGCGGAAGCCCGCCTCCGCGGTGGCGGCCTCGAAGTCGGCACCCGTGACGGGCTCTTCGGCGCTCACCCAGTCGGTGCCGCGAAGGGCCGGGATGTCGGCTATCACGCCCCTCGTGAACAGGCCGTGCTCGGCGAGGTCGACCACCGACGACAGCTCGGGATCGTCCCAGGTGCGCCCTCGGTAGAAGCGCCCGTCACCCGAGATGTGGTTCGCTGCATCCAGGTGGGTGTTCCAGAAGCCGTGGCACTCGACGCCGACGCGGTCGCTGGCGAACTGGTGCTCGGTGTCGTAGCTGAGGTCCACCGAGATGGCGTCTTCCCCCTCCCCGAAGGCCGGGCCGAAGTCGAGCGGTCTCGCCAGGCTCACCGCCTGTCCGGTGGTGACGGCCGCCGCACCCCGCAGACGAGCCGCCGCGTCGATCAGGTTCGCGGTCCCGAGGCGGTCGTCCTCGCCGAACGGCGCCTTCGATGCAACCTCGTCGAGCCATCCCGCGTAGGCAGCCTGGGCGTCGCTCATCGGACCTCCGTCATGTAGCGTCGAGAGCGAATAAACCTAGCTCTTGCTTGGGTACACTACAAGGGCGTCGAAGGGAGCTGCCTCGTGCTCGTCGGGCTGACCTCGGACTTCCGCAACCCTCTCGGGCGCCCGTGGCCGGAGGTGTGGGAGGAGGGCATCTCTCGGATGGTCCTGGCGGAGGAGCTGGGCCTCGACTACGTGCTGGTGCAGGAGCACTTCTTCACGGCCGACGGCTACGCGCCGTCCATCCCCGTGTTCCTCACCCTGCTGGCCGAGCGCACGAGCCGCATCCGCATCGGTTCGAACCTGTCGATCCTGCCCCTGCACCACCCCGCGCAGCTCGCCCAGGAGATGGCCGTGATCGACCAGCTCAGCGGTGGGCGCCTGGAGGTGACGGTGGGCCTGGGTCACCGGATGGCGGAGTACCAGGCGATGGGCATCGAGCGCCGAAGCGGGCCGGGCCGGCTGGAGGAGGGCATCGAGGTGCTCAGGCGCGCATGGGGACCCGACCCGGTGACCTTCGAGGGCGAGCACTTCGTGCTGCGCGACCTGGACATCCAGCCCAAGCCCCTGCAGCAACCCAACCCCCCGCTGTGGGTGGGGGCGACCCGACCCAAGGCTGCTGCTCGCGCTGGGCGCCTCGGAGCGCACCTACGAGCTTCGTCCAACGAAGCCGCCTTCTACGACGCCTACTACGGGGGACTGGCCGAGGCCGGGATCGACCGCTCGAACATGCGGGTGGCCCGCTCGTGGTCGATCACCGCCACACACGAGGATCCCGAAGTCGTGTGGAGGCGCAACCAGCGGCTCTACTTCGAGCGCTGGGACTTCTACCGGAGGGTCAGGGAAGAGGCAGGCATCCCCGCTCTGCAGGCTGGGGGCCAGGAGCAGGGTGATCCGGGCTACCGCGAGTTCGAGATCATCGGGAGCCCGAGCTTCCTGCTCGAAGAGCTCGGCCGTCTTGCAGCGCAGTTCCCCATCACCGACATCGTGATCTCAGGCCCCGCGGCGGGCATCCCCCACCAAGAGGCGGCCGAGAGCCTCGCCCTGTTCGCCGAAGAGGTGCTGCCGACCATCAAGACCTGGTAGCTGGAGGGCCAGCCCCTGGGCCGGGAGGTGCTCAGCCGGAGTGGACGACGTGGGCGACGCGGGACCTGAAGACCAGGGATCCTTCGATCCACGCGAGGCGGTCGTCGTATCGGACGTAAGTGCGGCCCGGATCCCTCCCGGGCCTTCCGCTCAGGGCGATGATCAGGCACCCCGCCACCAGGTCGCCGCCATCCTCTCCCAGCAGCACGTGCGAGGTGGTGGCGTGCATCACCAAGCCGCCGGCCTCCCGGATCGGCCTGAGGATGTCGACCTCGAAGCCCTCCACCACGGCCACGCGACCCTCCCACCGGGGCTTTCCGAAGGCCCGTCCGTCCCACACGGCGTCGGGGGCCAGCAGCGGACCGAGCTGGGCGGCTTCGAAGTGGTCGACGTGGTGCCCGTAGCGGTTGGCCAGCTGCACGTACTCCACCAGGGCTCCTGCACCCGAGATCTCGGGGTGAGATGCGCCGTTCGTTGGGGTTCCCATGGGTTCAGACCTCCTGGTCCTAGCTGCGGATCTGCTGTGCGAGCTCGGTGCGCAGGGTCCTTCAGGCGCGCTCGATGCGGGCGAGGAGCGCCCCCACCTCGTAGGTGCCGCCAGGCTCGGCGACGTGGCGCACCACCCCTGCCGACGGAGCCGGCACCTCGAAGGTCACCTTGTCGCTGGTGACCGTGCAGACGGTGGCGCCCTCTTCCACCAGCCCGCCGTCGGCGACGTCGAACGACTCCAGCTCTCCCTCGTCCATCGTGTCGCCCAGGCGGGGCATCCTCACCTCGGTCATCTATGCGCTCCCTGCTGCTCTGAGTTGCCAGATCCCTCGCTCACGCCAGCGACGGCCAAGGCGGCGACGAGGATGCGATCCGTAGTGGCGCCGTGGGTCTCGACGATTCCCTTGGCGTACGGCACGGGGGTGAACGGGGCACCCACACGCTGGATGGGGGCTCGGAGCGAAGCCCACCCCTCCGAGGCGACCAGGGCAGCCACCTCGGCGCCGAAGCCGCCGTGGATGACGGCGTCGTGGGCAACGACCAGGCGACCCGTGCGCTGGACCGAGGCGAGGATCCCCTCCACGTCCAGCGGCACCAGGGTTCGAAGGTCGAGCACCTCCAGCTCGACGCCGTGCGCAGAGGCCTCCTCGGCGGCAGCCAGGGCGGCCGCGACAGCCGGGCCGTAGGCCGCCACGGTCACGTCAGTCCCCTTGCGCCTGCGGGCCGCCACGCCTATGGGCAACGTGTACCGACCCTCGGGCACCGGACCCTTGCCGGCCCCGTAGTACGAGCTCATGGCCTCGATGAAGATGCAGGGATCGTCGCTCTCGATGGCCGCCAGCAGCAGCCCCTTCGCATCGCCCGGCGTCGACGGCCAGATCACCTGGAGACCAGGGATGTGGGCCACCAGCGCCTCGAGCGACTGCGAGTGCTGCGGGCCGACGGCCTTGCCCACCACCGTGCGGATGGTGAGCGGCACGGAGAGGCGGCCGCCCGACACGTAGCGGAGCTTGGCAGCGTGGTTGAGGATCTGGTCGAGGCAGACGGCGACGAAGTCCATGAACATCAGCTCGGCGACCGGGCGCATGCCGCCCAGGGCCGCTCCGATCGCGGCTCCGACGATGGCGCTCTCGGCGATCGGGGTCGGGCGCACCCGTTCCCGCCCGAACGTGGTGGAGAGGCCCTTGGTGGCCCGGAAGGTCCCGCCTGCGGGATCTGCGATGTCCTCCCCCAGGAGCACGACCGACTCGTCGGCCGCGAGCGCCAGCTCGAGGGCCTCGCACACGGCCTGGGCCATGCCGAGCTTGCGGTCGGTGGGGGGCAGGGGTTCGTCGCGGACGTCATCGGCCTCGCCGACGAGGATCGACCGAAATCCCGCCTCGCGTCGGCTGTAGACGTCGAAGCCGGCCTCCTCGGCACCGGGGAGCGGGGCGGCCTTGGCACGCTCCATGGCCTCTTCGACCTCCCTCCCCACCTCCGAGTCGATCTCGGCGAGGCTGGCCTCGTCCGCTCGTCCGCCTTGGAGGAGCGACGCACGGAAGGTCACCAGGGGGTCTCCCGCACGAGCCGCCTCGGCGTCGGCGTCGTCCACGTAGGCCATGGGGTCGCCGAAGTTGTGGCCCGACAGCCGCGGCGCTACGGCCTCGAGGAACGTGGGCCCCTCCCCGGAACGGGCCCGATCGGCCGCTCGGGCCACGGCCTCGCGCACCGCCACGGGGTCGGTGCCGTCGACGGTCTCGCCGGCCATCCCGTAGGCGGAGGCTCGAGTTGCCAGCCGCTCCACCGGCGCGTGCTCGCGCAAGGGGGTGTACTCGGCGTAGAGGTTGTTCTCGCAGAGGAAGACGACCGGCAGCGACCACAGGGCAGCGAGCACCAGCGACTCGTGGAGGGCTCCTGTGTTGGTGGCGCCATCGCCGAAGGAGACGAGCACGACCTCGCCCCGGCCCTGGAGCACCGACGACAGGGCGAGGCCACCCGCGATCGGCCCGCCGGCGCCGACGATGCCGGTCGACAGGGCCAGACCGACAGATCGGTCGACCATGCCAGTCGCCGCCCCTCCCCTGCCCGATGCCAGGCCCTCGGTGCGCCCGAGGTACTCCGCGAGCACCCGCCAGGGCTCGGCGCCCTTGGCGAGCGACAGGCCCAGGCCCCTGTAGGTCACGATCAACTGGTCGGACCGCCGGAGCCCTGCCGCCGCTCCGGCAGCCACGGCCTCGTGGCCCTCGATGGGCCAGTAGTTGCAGGCGACCTCTCCCGACGAGAGGCCCTTGACGAGTCGCTCGTGGGTGGCACGGATGAGGCGCATCGTTCGGTAGAGCGCGAGGTCTCCTTCGGGCACCGGACCCCCGCCGAGAGCATCGGCGTGATCTGCCGGATCCATCAGACCACGCCCTCGGTCCTCATGGCACCGATCTCGTCGGCCGAGTAGCCGAGCTCGCCCAGCACCGCATCGGTGTCGCCTCCGAGCCGTGGGGCAGGCTCGTGATCCCCACGACCCATCCCCGTCAGGGGCGTGGCCAGCTGGCGCTCGTGGTCGGGGCCCGTCCCCACGTCGATCACCAGACCGCGCGCTCGGAGGTGCTCCGACTCGGCAGCCTCGTCGACGGTCCACACCGGCATGAAGCAGCTGTCGACGTCCTCGAAGACCTCGGCCCACTCGGCCCTGGTGCGCCGAGAGAAGATCTCCTCCATCTCCGCACGTGCCCTCTCTCCCTCCTCGCCCTCGGCGAGCTTGCTCTCCACGAGGTCGGGGCGCCCCAGAGCCTCACAGGTGTTCGCCCAGAACTTGTCCTCCCAGTCGGCGACCGCTACGAAGCCGTCGCTCGCCGCGTAGACGCCGTAGTTGGGGGTGCCTCCCGTGAGCACCGGAGCTCCCGGGGCGCGCACGCCCCCGCGGGTGAAGTACTGCGGGAAGTGGTTGACGGCGCCGACGGTGAGGCCGTCGAACATCGCCGTGTCCACGTAGCTGCCGTTGCCCGTGCGGTGGCGCTCGTGGAGGGCGAAGGAGATGCCGAGGGCCGCGCTGGTCCCGCCACCCCAGATGTCGGCCACCTGCATGCCCAGGGGCGCCGGACGCCCGTCGGCCGTGGTGAGCTCCAGGCATCCCGTGGCGGCTAGGTAGTTGAGGTCGTGGCCGGCCCTCGTGGCGAACGGGCCGGTCTGCCCGAAGCCGGTTATGGAGCAGTAGACGAGGGCCGGGTTGGACTCCATGAGGGTCTCGTGGTCGATGCCCAGCCGCTTGGCCACGCCGGGCCTGAAGCTCTCGACGACGACGTCGGCCTTGGCGGCGAGCCGGCGGAAGGCCTCGACGCCCTCGGTGGCCTTGAGGTCGAGGGTGATCGACCTCTTGTTGCGGCAGGTGGCCGAGTACACCGGCCCGTAGCCGGGTCGATCGGGGTAGGCGCCGCGGATCGGGTCGCCCCCGCGCCGGTCCTCGACCTTGATCACGTCCGCCCCCAGGTCGGCGAAGAACAGGGTGCAGAGCGCGCCTGGAAGGTAGCGGCTCGCCTCGATGATGGTCAGCCCGCTGAATGGACCGGTCCTGGCCAAGGTGCTCTCCTTTCGATGTCGTGCCACGAGGCCGGGCCCCGCGACGGGGACGTGGGGTCGAGGATGTCGGTTCGGGTCGACGGCGTCGTGGGTCGGTCAGATCAGGCGGGCGCGGCCGAACCCAGCGGGACGGTCCCGATGACGTTCGCCGCCTCCAAGCGGTCGATCTCCGCTTCGTCCCTACCCAGCGAGCGGAGGATCTCCCTGTTGTGCTGCCCCAGGGTGGGCGCGGGCCCCGGGTTCCACCTCGAAGGGCCCTCCGAGAGGCGTGCCGGCCACCCCTGGTACGGATGGGTGCCCACCACCGGGTGCTCGATCTCCTCGAAGAAGCCCCGGGCCTCGAGCTGGGCCACCTCGCGCTGCTCGTAGGGCATGAGCACAGGCGCCACGGGCACCCCCGAGCTCCAGAGCTGGTCGAGGACCTCGTCGCGGCGACGCTGCGCACACCACCGCGCGAGGTGTTCGTCCATCTCGTCCTGGGCGGCCCTGCGACCGGGCAACGTGTCGAGCGACGGGTCTGCAGCCCAGCCGGGCCTGCCGAGGGCGGCGACGAGGCACCGCCAGTGCTCGTCGGTCTCCACCGACACGGCCACCCAGGCGTCACGCACGCCATCGTCGTCCACGTCGGCGCAGAGGTAGGCGTTCTGCGGAGCAGCGTAAGGCGAGTGGTTCCCCTCGCGCATGAGCAGCCTCCCGTAGGCCGACGCCTCCACGATCTGCTCGGCGGCGATGGCGAGCGACCCGCCCACCAGCGGGGCCTCGACCAGCTGACCTTCCCCGGTGCGGTCGCGCCAGGCGATCGCCAGGAGCGTGCCGATCACGGAGTGCAGGCCACCGAGCGGGTCGGCCAGGCTGTCGGGCACCACCGGTTCGGTGTCCTCGTAGCCGGTGAGCCAAGCGAGCCCCGAGGCCTGCTCGATGGTGGCAGCGAAGCCCGGGCGCTCGCGCCATGGGCCCGTGAGGCCGAAGGCCGGCATGCGGACCATCACGATCCTCGGGTTGATCTCCCGCACCTGCTCCCAGCCCAGGCCAAGCTTCGTGAACACCCGGGGACTGGAGTTCTCCAGCAGCACGTCGCAGGAAGCGATGAGCTCCTTCGCCAACGCCAGGCCGTCGGGGTCTCGCAGGTCGAGGGTGATGTTCTGCTTGCCCATGTTGGTGGGGTGGTAGAGGGGACCCCACTCCCACCAGCTCTCCTCGTCGCTCGGACGGGCCGCGTGGTAGCGCACGCCGTCGATGCGCTTGACGGACTCGACGTGGATCACCTCGGCACCCAGCGACGTGAGGAACTGACCAACGATCGGGCCAGCCCACCAGGCGGTCACGTCGAGCACCCTCATGCCCTCGAAGGGAAGCCGCCCGTCGGTCCCCGACCCGGTCGAAGAGCCCACCGGCATCGACCCTCGTAGATCGTCGCCCTCCGAGCTTCGCGACGCCTCCAGCCATCGGGATGCGGTGGCCTCGCCACCACCGCCGAGGGTCGGCGCGGGGCGGACGGGGGCCAGCTCCATCGCCGAGAAGCTGTAGGCGGGCCCCGGCTGCACGAACCCGCCGGGGTTCTCCACGAACGAGCCCCTCTCCACGAAGTGATCCGTCGACGGGAGCGTCTCACCGTTGCCGACGGGGGTGGAGGGCAGCGCAGAACCGGCGAGCTCCACGACCTCGGCCGTGGTGTGCCGTTTGGTCCATGCGGCCAGCTCGGCCTGGATCTCCTGGTATCGCAGGGCCCGGGCCTCCTGGGCCGTGAGCGACGGATCGGCGAGGAGATCGTCGAGGCCGGCGATCTCGCAGAGGCTGATCCAGTGCTGCGCGGTGAGGGCCCCCAGGCCGACGAGGCCATCGGAGGTCGGAAGGACGGACGGGGCCTTCAACAAGCGGCTGCGCCGCTGCGGCTTGCCGGTGATGGAGCTGAACGTGACCGCGTACGCGGAGTGCATCATCGCCAGCACCTCCAGCTCCGACACGTCGACGTCCTCGGCACGGCCCGTGGCCTCTCGGCGCCGGAGTGCTGCGAGCACGCTGGCGGCGGCCACCACGCCCGCTGACCAGTCCCCCGTCCGACCGCCCACCGCCAGAGGCTCGCGTGCGGGATCGCCCCGCTTGCCGAGGCTGCCCGTCCACGCCTGGAGCGTGAACTCGGTGGCGGGCCGGCCCGCCCAGGGACCGTCACTTCCGAAGGGGGTGATGCGGACGCTGACCTTGGCCGCGCCTGCCTCCCGGAGGCGCTTCGCAACCTCAGGAGCGCCGGCGAGGATCGCCTGGCCCTCGATGAGGACGTCGGCGACCGAAGCCAGCTCCTCGAGTCGATCCACATCCTCGAGGGCGCTGCACGAGAGGCTGGCGCTTCCTGCGGACAAGTACTGGAAGAGGGCCCCTCCGCGGTCGGGGTCCACCGCCGCGCCGCTGGCCGACCACCCCCGAAGCGGGTGCCCCGAGGGAGGCTCCACGAGCAACACCTCCGCGCCTCCGTCGGACAGGAGCTTCGCCAGGTAGCCCTCGGCGATGCCCCCAGACAGGTGCAGCACTCGGACGCCTTCGAGAGGTGTGGATGGCACGCCGGCAAGTCCCTTCCCTTGGTGCGATCTCGCCGCAAACTGGCAAGCACTTGGTTGGTTACTCTACCGAGCGCCCGCCGACCGTGCTAAGCAAGCATTTGATAGTTTCGTGGCGGGCAGCCGCTCCCCCGTGGCGCGCCCGAGAAGACCAGAGCAAGCCAGGAGGCGCTCCAGATGGCCATCGCCCCCGAAGAGCCCATCGCCGACCCGCAGCTCTTTGCCAGGGCTGCTCGGGAGGTGCCCTTCCGGATCACCGATCCGCTGCGGATCCCCAAGCAGCGCTACTTCGACCGGGACTTCTTCGACATGGAGAAGGAGCACCTCTGGCGTCACACCTGGCAGATGGCGTGCCGCCTGGAGGAGATCCCGGAGGTCGGCGACTTCACCGAGTACGAGATATGCGATGACTCGATCCTGGTCGTCAGGGAGTCGCCGGATGTGATTCGCGCCTTCCAGAACGCTTGCCCCCACCGGGGCACCCAGCTCGCCAAGGGTGCTGGGTGCTTCCGCGGTGGGCAGATCGTGTGCCCCTTCCACGGCTGGCGGTTCGGACTCGACGGCGCCAACAGCTTCGTCTACGCACCGCAGGGCTTCGACTCCGAGACCATCGACCCCCAGGCCATCCACCTCACCGAGGTCTTGGTCGACACCTGGGCGGGCTGCGTCTTCATCAACATGGACACCTCGGCCCGGCCGCTGGCAGAGGCGCTGGCGCCGGTGAACGAGATCCTCGCCCCGCTCGAGCTGGAGGGCATGCGCACCTACTGGTGGAAGGAGACGGTGCTGCCGGCCAACTGGAAGGTGGCGATGGAGGCCTTCCTCGAGGGTTACCACGTGGGCACCACCCACCCCCAGCTCGACTACGGCCTGGGCGACCGCTACCCGGCCGACAACCTCGCCTACCACCAGTACCCCGGCGGGCACTCCGACTTCCGCAAGGCCCCGGACGCGATATCGCTACCGGACCTCCACGACCAGATCGACGACACCCTCTCCCCCACCGACCGCGAAGCGGCACGGCTCATCCTGCTCTGGGAGGGTCAGGACGCCATGGTCCTTCCCAAGGACGTCCACGTGATCGAAGGGCTCCTGGGAAAGAACCTGAAGGTCGAGGAGTTCATGCCGGCAGTGGTCAAAGGGATCCAGGACTACGCCGAGGGCGCCGGAATTCCCCTCCCGAAGCTTCCTCCGGAACGAATGGACCTGTGGGGCGGAGTGACGTTCGTGTTCCCCAACTTCTTCATCCTTCCCGCCTTCGGGAACGCGATGGCGTACCGGGTCCGGCCCTACGAGGACGATCCAGAGAAGTGCCTCTTCGAGGTGTGGTCGCTCACCTTCTACCCGAAGGGGGCCGAACCACCTCCACCCGTCCTCGAGGGCCGCTTCGACCACGACGACCCGGAGGGCTGGCGGCAGGTGCCGCTGCAGGACTTCAGCAACATCAAGCGCCAGCAGCAAGGCATGCGCAACCCGGCGTTCGAAGCCATGCGGCTCTCCGATCGCTACGAGCGAAACATCTCGAACCTCCACGTGGAGATCGACCGCTACCTGGCCGGCGAGCTGTAGGTGGGCTGGGGACCCGCCGAGTGGGACACCGTGGTGGCGGTCCTCGACCGCGCCACCGAAGCCCACTCCGACGAACTGTTCCTCGACTTCTCCGGCGAGAGGTACACGTACGGACGATTCGACGCCGAGGTCCATCGCCTCGCGCGCGGCTTGAGCGAGCTAGGCGTCTCGCCCGGCGAGACGGTGGCCACCATCCTCGACAACGGGCCCGATGCCGCCCTCTCTTGGATGGCCATCAACCGACTGGGGGCCATCTGCGTACCGCTCAACACCGCCCTGAAAGGCGAGTTCCTCAGGCACCAGATCGCCGACGTGGGTGCACGGGTGGTCCTCGCGGAGAGCGACTACTCGCAGCGCGTCCTGAGCATCGCGGAGCAGCTCCCCGAGCTGAAGGTGGTGGCGCACGGGGGAGGTCCCCCACCCGGGTCCGCCGACGGCGTCGACCTGCTCGGGATCGATGAGCTCCGCTCGGACGGTGCCAGGGTCTCCGGACGCGAGCCCGGGCCCTCCGACATCGCCACCATCATCTTCACCGGAGGGACGACCGGTCCCTCCAAGGGCTGCGTCATCAGCCACAACTACATGTGCAACATGGCACGGCTGACGCTCGAGTACAACCAGCGTCGCCCCGGGGAGCTGCAGTGGACCCCCAACCCCCTCTTCCACATGAACGCGGCGGTCACCACCCTGCTCAGCTCCGCGATGCTCGGCTCCGCAGCCAGCTTCGCGCCCCGCTTCTCGGTGTCGGGCTTCTGGCCCGAGATCGAGCGCAGCGGTGCGAGGGTGGTCGCCCTTCTCGGAGCGATGATCCCCCTCATCGCGCAGATGCCCGACACCCCCGAGATGCTCCGGTGCTTCGGACAGATCCGGGTCGTCACGGGGAACCCCTTCCCGCCCGACCTGGCTCGCACGTGGCGGGAGAGGTTCGGCTGCGAGCGAACCGGTTCCCCGGTCTACGGCCTCACCGAGGCCTCGGTCGTGACCAGCACCCCGCCGGGAGTCGACCCCAGGCCGGGCACCGCGGGAATGCGCAACCGCTACTTCGACGTGCGCATATTCGACGACCGCGACGAGGAGCTGCCCGACGGCGAGGTGGGTGAGATCGTCGTGCGACCGCTGCGACCCCACGTGATGTTCGAGGGCTACTGGAACCGCCCGGAGGCGACCGCCGCCGTCATGCGCAACCAGTGGTTCCACACGGGTGATCTGGGGCGCTTCGACGAGGACGGATGGCTCCACTTCGTTGACCGCAAGAAGGACTACCTGCGACGCAAGGGCGAGAACATCTCGTCGCACGAGATGGAGGTCACGTTCCAGCAGCACTCAGCGATCGCGGAGGTCGCAGTCCACGCAGTGCCCTCCGAGCTGAGCGAGGACGAGCTGAAGGTGACCGTGGTGCTGGAGGACGGAGCATCCCTGGAGCCGCAGGAGCTCTTCGAGTGGGCCGTCGACCGAGTGCCCTACTACGCCCTGCCCCGCTTCATCGAGGTGCGTGACTCGCTTCCCAGGAGCCACGTGGGCCGAGTGCTGAAGTACCAGCTGCGCGACGAGGGTTGCACACCGAGCACCTGGGATGCCCAGGTCGCCGGGGTCACGTACGAGAAGCGCTGAGCCGAGCCCCTTCGCGCTCGGTGGCCTCGAAGGTCGTCCGTGCCCTCACGTGCAGGCCGTCGTCCGACCTCACCAAGGCCTCGACCGTGGCTGTCGCCTCGTCGCGCCGGATCGACGCGTCGAACCTGAGCCTCTGGCCGGGAAGGGTGTGGCGGAAGACCTCCAGGACCTGTCCCGCCTGACGCATCCGGGGACCCGCAGCACGGGATGCGTGGCAACCCACGATGCCACTCATCGTGTACAGGCTCATGATCAGGTCGGGGTAGCCCAGGGCCCGAGCGACGTGGTGGTCGACGTGGGCTGCGAAGTCGTCGCGAGCGGCCACCGCCCCGCGGGCGATGAGCGCCGCGTCGACGTTGGACGTGAACGGTGCCAGGCGATCCCCGCCCAGAGGACCCGAGGCGCCCTCGGCTGGTGGCAGCGCCACCTCCACGGCTGCTTGGCCCGATGTCCAGCCGAGCAGCATCCGCTGGGTCGCGACGAGCTTGCCGTCGACATCCTCGAAGTCCTTGTCCAAGACGACCTCGAACCCCTCGCCGTCTTCGGCGACCGACGAGACAGCTGTGCGCGCTACCAACAGGTCGCCCACCACCACCTCGCGGAGGTCGCTCTGCTCGAAGCGGAGCGCTGCCACCGAACCGAACCCACGAGACCGCAGGAGCTCACCCACCGAAGCCACACCCGAGCCGCGGACGCGCTCGTCGCCACCGGCCACCCACGCGGAGAGCATCGCTGGCGGCGCCACGAGCGTTCCATTCCTGCGCACAGGCGCCATCCCCATGACCCCGCACCAGTGCTCGATCATGGGGGCGTTGACCTCGCGCAGCGCGCGGGTCTCGGACCGGGGACGGCCTTCGGCCAGCGCGCGCGCCTTTGCGAGCAACTGTCCGCCCGACTGCCCAGCCACGATCGCGGGATCCGGCTATTGCGCCGGGGAGCAGCCGCGCAGGAGCGCCGTGAGACCGCACGCCTCGCGCAACAGCGTCAGGAAGTCGGAGACCTCGATCCACTGTGCGATCTTCCCGTCCACGACCGAGGCGATCGCTGACCCGGTGAACGTGATGGGTCGACCCGTGGCCACGATCCCCAGGTAGGGGCCCACCTGGCGGCACCGCACCGTGAAGCGGACGGCAGCCCTCCCCTGCTCCACGAGCAAGCGGTCGATGGAGACCTCCGCCTCCCCGAACGAGCTCTGAAACGTCTCTGCCCGGTCGCGCAGGCCAGCGGACCCGTGGCCGTCGTCGTGGTCTGCGAAGAAGAGGTAGGCGTCGTCGGCGATGGGAAGGTCACCCACCTTGGATGCATCGACCAACTCGACGTTTAGGAACGACCGGACGAGTCCCTCGACCTCGGCGCGCTCGGCGCTGGAAGGGACGCGCACCTCGGTCTTCGCCCTACCGTCCACGTCACCGGGGTACTGATCGACGGCGAGCTTCGTGAGACCTTCGACCTCGGCGAGGGAGACCCGCTTGTAGGGCTTCTCACCCTCGGGCGCCGTCATGTCGATGACGGCCGTCTGGGCCATGTTCCTCACGGGCTCGAAGTTGCCTGTCCATTCGACGAGCTTGCCGCCCTCGAGGCGCCAGAATCCGATGAGCCAGGCCGAGAGCCGCAGCTCGGAGACCTCGCCACCGAAGTAGGCGTTGTTCTTGCCGTCTGTGATCCAGGCGAGGGCCACCGAGTCACCGTCGGCGACGAGGTGAGCGAGGTGCATCTTGTTGCCAGCACCCGCGCCGCCCCTCGCGTTGCGGATGTGCTGGGCAAGCCCTTCGGGCCCGACCGGCACGGGCATGATGGAGATGAGGTTCAAGAAGTCGTCGCTGCAGATCTCCTCGGCGACCTCGGGCTTGATCTGGTTGAAGCCCTCCTCCATCACGCGGTGGACCACCGCCTTGTTCTTGGTCAGCTGCTCCTCGCTGATGTCGGCCACGTCGGCCCTCCTCACTCGGGCCGCGGCTGGGCGCTCACGGCGATGACTGAGAACACGCAGGGCACCGAGCCCCTGTTGCGCCAGGCCTTTCGCACGCCGGTTCCGATGAGGCAGTCACCGGTCTTGAGGTGAACCTCTTCCTCGTCGAGAAGGAGCCAGAGCTCGCCCGAGAGGATCGTGATGAGGTCGAGGGTGTTCACCTGGTGCATGTCGGGCTTGGAGGAGTCTCGCTCCGACTCCTTCTCGTCGAAGGTGCCCGTCGCCTTCACGAGGTCGGCGGCGTCACCATCGTTCGCGTCGTCCGGCGGACGCTCGATGATCCTCCAGGCCAGCCCGCCTTCGGGCGGCTCGGCCTTCCACCCGCGGCCCGTGGGCTCCGTAGCGGTGGAGGCGAGCTCCACGGGGATGTCGTCGGAGATCCACAGCTCGCTGATGGAGTAGCCCGGGAGCGCGTCGAACGTGAAGACGGAGGGTGGTTCGCCATCGGCCTGGACGTAGGACGTCCCGTCTGGCCGCTGACCGGTGACAACTCGTCGTAGCTTCGGCATGAGCCCGAAGGTAACCTACCAAGCAATCGCTTGTCTAGACCCTCTCGGAAACGGAGCCAACCGCTCCGCTGTTCCATCACACGACCCAGGAGGACGACCGTGACCGCAGCGATCGCCGGCATCGGCGCCACGGAGTTCTCCAAGAGCTCCGGTCGCTCCGAGCTGCAGCTGGCGGCTGAAGCCGTGCTCGATGCCATCAACGACGCGGGCCTCACGCCTGCGGACGTCGACGGCCTCGTCACCTTCCACCGCGACACCAGCCCCGACGTGGAGGTGGCCAACTGCTTGGGTATCGGGCCCCTCACCTTCTTCAGCAGGGTCCCCCACGGCGGCGGTGCCGCGTGCGGGACCGTCCACCAGGCAGCGATGGCCGTGGAGACCGGGGCCGCCGAGGTGGTGGTGGCCTGGAGGGCCTTCAACGAGCGCTCCGGAGTGCGCTTCGGCCGCGGCTACACGGTGCCGAGCGCCCCGACAGCCGACGCCGTCCAGTACAGCTGGTACCTGCCCTTCGGCCTGTCGACCCCGGCCCAGCAGGTGGCGATCGCCGCTCGCCGCTACATGCATCGATATGGTGCTACGAGCGAGGACTTCGGCAGGGTCTCGGTCGCCATGCGCCGCCACGCCGCCACGAACCCCAAGGCCTGGTTCCACGAGAGGCCCATCACTCTGGCCGACCACCAGTCGTCGCGCATGATCGCCGACCCGCTGAGGCTCCTCGACTGCTGCCAGGAGAGCGACGGGGGCGTGGCGATCCTCGTGTGCTCGTTGGAGCGAGCGAGAGACCTGCCGAACCCTCCCGCGGTCATCACCGCCGCCGCCCAGGGCGCGGGGGTGGAGGACGCCTCGATGACGGCGTACTACCGCGACGACCTCACGACCCTGCCGGCGATGGGCGTGGTCGCCGAGCAGCTCTGGCGCAAGTCCGGCTTGTCGCCGTCGGACATCGACGTGGCGGTGCTCTACGACCACTTCTCCCCCTTCGTGCTCATGCAACTCGAGGAGCTCGGCTTCTGCGAGCGGGGCGAGGCCCGGCACTTCGTTGCCGACGGCGGGATAGAGCTCGACGGGCGACTCCCCGTGAACCCCAACGGCGGTCAGCTCGGCGAGGCCTACATCCACGGCATGAACGGCATCGCCGAGGGTGTGCGCCAGGTGCGCGGATCGTCGGTGAACCAGATCGCCGACGTCTCGAACGTGCTCGTCTCCTCCGGCAGCGGCTGCCCCACCAGCGGCCTCGTCCTCTCGACGGACTCCTGAGCTCTCCGGCCTAGCGCTCGTCGTCGGAGGTCTTGCGGGCGAACAGGTACGAGACGTCGGCGGTGCTCATCTGGCCGTCGGCAGCGAGCACACCGGGGCCGAAGGCTGGATCCGGACCGGTGTGCACGTCCATGTCGCGCACTACCAGGCGACGGGCGATCTTCCACTCTCCGTCCCGACGCTCGAAGCGGTCGAGGTAGCGGCCGAGCAGCCAGTCGATGCCGCCCCCCAGCTCGGCTCGGCGCTCGTGGGCGGCGACGAAGAGCGTCTCGACGAACGCCTCCTCGCCCGCCAGGTCGATCTTGCAGTTCGTCAGCTGGTGGCTGACCGCGACGAACCGGTTCTCCAGGGCGTCGAGCACGTACTCGGGGAACTCGACCCCCAGGCCCACGAAGCCGCCGTGCTCGTCGACTGCGTCGGGGTGGTACACGGAGCGGATCAGCTCGGCGTCGCGCCGGTCCACTCCGCGGCAGTAGTCGTAGAGGACGCGTCGTATCGCCCGCTCGTCGAGCAGCTCCCGCAGCTCGGCGGGCACCTCGCTCACCCCGCCGCGCCGGCGGCGCCATGCGCTGCCCGGGATCCGAGGGTCGGAAGCACCGAGGTGGCGAACGCCTCCATGGCCTCGAGGTGCTCGGCCATGTCGGGTGCTCCCAGGGGAGCGACGTAGCCCGTGGCCCCCGACTCGATGAACCGGCCGACCCAATCGACGAGCTCCTCGCTGTCTGCCTTGGTCCGGTTCGCCAACGGCACGCCGGTCGCAGCCCCCTCGCGCTGGGGTGGGCCCGGGTAGACGATCACGTCGATGTCGAGGGATCGACCCTGGGCGTCGGCCACCTCGGCGGCGTAGGACAGGTCGTCACGAAGCCGTTCCGGCGTTGTCCCGCTTGTCGGGAGCGCCTTGCCGGCGAGCTCCACGGAGTGCTGTCGGCGGTAGGAGTCGGGGATCACGTCGAAGGCCAGGGGCGTCCATCCCTCACCCAGCTCGACGGCTCGCCGGATGGACCTGCGCGAGCTGCCGCCGAACCAGATCGGAACGTGGGGCGACTGGGCGCATCGGGGCTTGAGGTGCACGTCCCGGAAGCGGTGGCGCTCACCGTCGAACGTGGCACGATCGCTGCTCCAGAGCTCGCGGATGATCGTCACGTGCTCCTCGGTGATGACCCCTCGCAGCTCGTGGCGAACCCCGGTCGCGTCGAACTCCTCGCGCAGGTAGCCGGGCACGACGCCCAGGATGAAGCGACCCCCGGTCAGCTGATCGATCGAGGCGACCTGCTTGGCCACGTCGAGCGGGGTCCGGTGCGGGACCACGAGGCAGCCGACGTGGAGCCCGATGCGCTCGGTCGAGGCTCCCAGGTAGGTGAGGAGCGCGAAGGGGTCCAAGGTGCGGTCGGGGATCACCTCCGACCAGTAGGACGGGACGAAGAGGTGGTCCTGGGCGACGAGGAAGTCGAAGCCGAGCTCCTCGGCCCGCTGGGCGAAGCCCACGAGGGCTGCCACGTCGACCTGTCCGGTGCCGTCCATGGCGTGGTGGCCGGGGATCATCACCCCGGCGAGCGGTGAGCCCGAGCTGCCGCCTGGAGCCACGGTGCGACTAACCGCCGGAGCCGCCGTCGAGCAGCGCTTCGATCGCACCGACCTCCTCGGGGTCGAGGGGCTTGGTGACTGCCGACGCGTTCGCCTCGACCTGCTCGGCGGACGTCGCACCCACCAGCACGCTCGATACGGGGTCCTGGGCGAGGAGCCAACCCAGCGCGAGCTCGACCATGCTGCGGTCGAGCTGGCCCGACAGCCTCGAGAGCTCCTCGACCAAGGCGAACGCCTCGGGCGTCGCCACGCTCCTGAAGTAGGGGGCGTCGCCGAGCCGCGTGCCAGCAGGGAACTCTTCGCCACGCGCGTACTTGCCCGTGAGCAGGCCGGACGCGAGCGGGAAGTACGGCACGATCCCGATGCCGTAGTGACGGGCGGCGGGAACCACCTCAGCCTCGACCTCGCGCCTCAGCAAGCTCCACTCCACCTGGCTCGCGACAGGGCGAGCGAGGTCGCGCTCCCGAGCGCTGTGGTCGGCCTCGGCCATCTGCCATGCGGGGAGGTTGGACGTCGCCACGTAGCCGACCTTCCCCGCGTGGACCAGGTCGTCGAGGGCGCCGAGCGTCTCGTCGATCGGTGTGCGGGGGTCGGGGTAGTGCAGGTAGTAGACGTCGATGCGATCGGTTCGCAGCCTCCGCAGGCTCGCCTCGCACGCCAACCTCACGTACCGGAGCGACCCGCCCGAGCGAAGGGGTCCTTCACCGGTGGGCGCCGAGAACTTCGTGGCCAGCACCACCTCGTCGCGCCTGCCCGCCAGCACCTCACCGAGGATCTCCTCGGAGCGTCCTCCTGCGTAGACGTCGGCCGTGTCGATGTGGGTGATCCCGGCATCCAAGGCGGCGTCGACGACCTTGCGCGACCGCTCGGCGTCGATGCGCATCCCGAAGTTGTTGGTTCCCAGCCCGAGGGCGGACACCGCCAGTCCGGACCTTCCCAGCTGCCTGCTCTGCATCAACGACCCCTCAGGTGATCGAACGTCATGTCGCAGCCGGCGCCCCAGGCCGCTGCGTCGCATCCTCCACGTCTCGCGAGCAGGCGAACGCCGGGACCATGAAGCTGCCCTCGTGGTCCTCCGCTTCGACGAACGTGACCTCCACCGGCATGCCCACGTACACGTCGGTGGCATCATCGCCGACCAGGTCGGCGATGAGCCGAACGCCCTCTTCGAGGTCAACGAGGACGACGACGTAGGGGACCTCGAACCCTTCCATCGGCGGATGGTGGGCCACCGTGAAGCTGAACACGCTGCCGCGCCCCGTCGAGGGCACCGCCTCCCACTCGAGCGAGTGGCAGTGGGGGCACATCGGCCTCGCAGGGTGGCGGAAGCGCCCGCAGTTCGCGCAGCGCTGGAAGAGCAGCTCTCCTCGCTCTACGCCCTCCCAGAAGAACTCGTTGTCTGGTCCGATCGCCGGCCGGGGCCTCCCGCTCATCGCGGCCCTCTCCCGTTGCGCTCCCAAGGCGGACGCACGGGCGAGGCGAGCCGAGCCGGGCAGATCACTCGGCGACGCCCTCGTAGAAGCGCAGCGTCCGGCGCTCACCGGGTGCGAGGAGGTCTCTGCGGTGCTGGAGCCCGACGTTGTCCCAGATCACAAGGTCGCCATCGACCCAGTGGTGGTCGTAGCGGGGGGCCTCGGCCTGTGCGTGGGCCTCCAGCGAGGCGAGCACCTCTTCGCTCTCGTCCGCGTCGAAGCCCACGACCCGCGTGGCGTAGCCGCAGGCGTAGAGCGCCTTGCGTCCGCTGTGGGGATGCGCCAGCAGGACGGGGTGCATGGAGTCGGCCAACCTCGGCCACTCCTCGACGCTGGGCATTCGGGGATCGATGTAGGTCGCCTGCTTGCCCGAGAGCCTCGCCTTGGTCTCGATCGGAAGCCTCTCGAAGGCCGTGTACATGTCGCGGAACATCGTGGGCTGGGCGTCGGGCGCGCAGTCGATCCCCTCGAGGACGCTGATCACCTTCAGCTGGGGCCTGAAGCACTGGTCGTTGTGCCAGATCAGCTCTCCCGACCCCTCCTTGGGGTTTCGGGTGTAGTTGGCATCCGTGCGGATGACCGTCTCGCGCTCGTCGTCGCTGAAGTTCGCGTAGTGGAACGTGCCGTCGAGGGTCTCCAGGACGAGCCTGCCGAACGGACGGAATAGCTCGTCGAGCTGCTCGCGGGTGGGCGAGGGCTGACCCCTCAACACGAGCAGGAGGTGCCGTCGCAGAGCACGGGTCAGCTCATCGACCAGCTCCTGGGACGGGGATCCCCACGTGACACCCCTCACCTCCGCCCCGAAGGGCGCTCGAAGCGGCTCGATCTCCAGGACGTCGCTCACCCCCCGAGTGTACCAACCCAAGCAAGTGCTTGCCCCAAGCAGTGCAACTTGCCTGCCCCCACCGGCAGTCGTCTCAGCGGTTCCGGAGCGGGTCGGCGAGGATCCGCGCCAGCTCGCCGAGCAGCTTGGCTGCCGGTGCACCGTCTACCGCCCTGTGGTCGATGGTGAGGCTCAGGGGCATCCGCCGCTGGCGGACGGGAGAAGCACCCTCCCAGCGGACGCCGTCGTTGATGGCGCCGACTCCGAGGATGGCCACCTGCGGAGCGTTGAGGACGGGGGTGAAGAACCCGACCCCTTCGGCCCCCAGGGAGCTCACGGTGAACGTGGCCCCGGTCAGGTCGTCAGGTGTCAGGCGGCCGCGGCGCGCAGCCGCGACGAGGCGCTGCCGCGTCCGCACCAGCTCTCGCAGCGAGAGGCGGTCGGCGTCGCGGATCACGGGCACGAGCAGGCCGTCGTCCACGGCCACCGCTATGCCGATGTTCACCGATCCGTGCTCCGTCAGCACCTCGCCGACGAGAGTCGCGTTCAGGCGCGGGTGCCAGCGCAGAGCACGCGCCACCCCCGCCACGACCATGTCGAGGTAGCCGGGCTTGTCCTGCACCGGCCAGGTGTTGGCGAGGCGGCTCCGGAGGGCCACCAGGCCCTCCGCATCGACCTCGTAGCCGATGGTCAGCTGTGCGGTGTCTCGCAAGCTCGCATGCATGCGGTCCGCGATCACGCGCCGCATCGTGCTCAAGGGCACCACCCGGTCGGCAGGGCCTGCGGGCGGACCGGTCTCGCGGTGCTCGCCGCCGGGCGATCCCACCTGTCCTGCCTGCTCTATGGCGCGGGACACGTCGTCCTCGGTGACGCGCCCCTCCGGGCCGGAGCCCACCAGGGTCTCCGCATCGATGCCGTGGTCCTTGGCCATCTTGCGGGCTCGGGGGACCACCGCCGGGCGCGATGCCGGGACCGAGGTGTACGGCTCCACCTGATCCGCAGAGGGTGCCGCGGCTGGAGGCTCCGGACCCTGGGAGGACAGGAGGGGAGGTTCGACGGATCCCGACTGCGACTGGGTCCCGGGATCTCCCACCAAGCCGAGGACCGTGCGCACGGGCACCGTCTCGCCCTCGGGCACCTGGATGTCGAGCAGCACGCCGTCGACGGGTGCGACCACCTCGACGGTGGCCTTCTCGGCCTCGACCTCCACCACCGGTTCGCCGGCGATCACCGTGTCGCCCACGGCCTTGAGCCACTGGACGACCGTGCCCGAGCCCATCCCCATCCCGAACTGCGGCAGCTGGATCTCGGTGGCGGGGCTCATGTGGGTGGGGAGGAGATCGCGACCATGGGTCAGCGCATGGTGCGCCGGGCGGCTTCGGCGATCCGATCGGTGGTCGGATACAGACCGCGCTCCATCACGGGGCTGAACGGGATGTGGATGTCCGGCGTGGCCACGCGCTCGATGGGGGCGCGGAGGTACCAGAAGCCCTCCTGTGCGACGGAGGCCGAGATCTCGGACGCGGCGCTGCAGGTGAGGTGCGCAGGGTCGGCGATCACCAGCCGCCCGGTGCGGGCCACCGACTCCAAGATCGCGTCCCGATCGAGCGGCACCAAGGTACGAGGGTCGAGCACCTCGGCAGAGATCCCCTCGGTGGCCAGAACCTCGGCCGCGTCGATGGCCAGCGGCACCGCGCCTGCTATCGCTACGATCGTGACGTCGTCGCCGGAGCGGTGGAGCTTCGCCACGCCGATGGGCTCCACGTGGTCCTCGTCGTCCGACACCTCGCCCTGGCGACCCCACAGGCCCCGGTCTTCGAAGCACATCACGGGATCGTCGCTGCGGATGGCCGCCTTCAGCAGCCCCTTCGCGTCTGCGGCGGTGGCGGGAGCGATGATCTTGAGGCCGGGGACCCCCATGAACATGGGGTAGTTGCGGTCGCTGTGCTGGGCTGCGGTGGAGATGTCGTAGAACATCGTGCTGCGCAGCACGAGCGGCAGCCTGGCCTGGCCGCCGTAGAGGTAGCGCGACTTGGCGATGATGCTGACGATCTGGTCCATCGCCACGTAGGCGAACGAGCTCACCGCCAGGTCGGCTATGGGTCGGAAGCCGACCATCGCTGCCCCGGCCGCAGCACCGGCGATGGCACCCTCGGAGATCGGTGTGTCGCGAACCCGTGAAGGGCCGAACTCGTCGACGAAGCCGACGGTCGAGCCCAACAGGCTCTTGGTGACGTCGGTTCCCATCACGAAGACCGCTGGGTCGCGACGCATCTCCTCGAGCTGGGCTGCCCGCACCGCGTGCAGGTAGCTGAGCCGGGTCACGACCGGGGCTCCACCGGGTCGACGAACACATCGGTGTAGGCGTCTGCCGGGTCGGGGTCGGGGCTCTCGCGAGCGAACTGCACGGCGCCCTCGACCTCCTCGTCCACCTCGTGCTCGATCCGCTCGATGGTCGCGGCGTCACAGATGCCCTCGGCGATGAGCCTGCTCCCGTGGAGCACGATGGGGTCGCGCTCACGCCAGCGCTCGATCTCCTCGGCGTCTCGGAAGTCGTCGATGCTCATCATCGCAGCGTGGTTGTCGTAGCGGTATGTCTTGGCCTCCACGAGGGTCGGCCCCTCCCCCGCCCTGGCCCGGGCGACGGCCTCGGCAGTGGCCTCGTAGACCGCCACCGGATCCTGCCCGTCGACGATCGTCGAGGGGATCCCGTAGGCCTGGGCCCTCTGTGCCACGTCTTCCACGGGGATCACGTCTGCGGCGGAGCTGAGCTGGCCGTAGCCGTTGTTCTCGCAGAGCAGCACCAGGGGCAGGTCCCATACGGCAGCCAGGTTCGTGCCCTCGTGGAAGGCGCCCTCGGCCGAGGCGCCGTCGCCGAAGAAGCAGAGCGCCACGCGATCGCTACCGCTCAGCTGGCAACCCAGGGCGGCACCGGCCGCAACCGGGACGCCGGAGCCGACGATGCTCGTCTCTCCGAGGCTCCCGACGCTGAAGTCGGCCAGGTGCATCGAGCCGCCCTTCCCCCGGTTGACACCTGTCACCTTGCCCAGGAGCTCGGCCATGAGCGGCGCGATGGCCGCGCCCTTCCCTATGGGATGCCCGTGCGAGCGGTGGTTGCCCACCATGAAGTCGTCTGGTCGCAGCGCCAGGCATGCACCCACCACCTCGCCCTCCTGGCCGATCGTGGTGTGCAGCGAGCCCGACAGCTCACCGGCCGCCAGCAGCTTCGTGGCGGCTTCGTCGAACTTGCGGATCCGCAGCATCCGTCGATGCATCTCGAGCCAGAGCTCCGCGCTCTCGCCGGATGCGCTGGCCTTCGGTGCCTTTCCCCGTCTCGCTTGCGCCATCGATCGAGGAAGGTAGTACACAAGCATATGCTTGGTCTAGAGCCGGAAGCGGTGCCGTAGGCTCGATACGACGCCCCGGACTAGTGGAACCAGAGGCCCGCGTTCACGTGAAGAGACTGCCCCGTCACCGGACGAGCGAGATCGGATGCCAGGTAGAGCACGGTGCCCGCGTACTCGGCCGTGTCGGGTATGTAGCCGAGGGCGCACTGGGCATCGACCGCGGCGCGCTCGGCTTCCAGGGTGGTGCCGTTGGCCTCGGCGCGCTCGGCCAGGAGCTTCTCAACCCGCGGCCCCCACATCCATCCTGGGTGCATGCTGTTCACCCTGATGCCGTAGGGCCCCAGCTCCAAGGCGAGCGCTCGGGTCATGTGCGCCACCGCGCTCTTCGATCCCGTGTAGCCCACCGAACCTGGCTGCACCTTCTCCGACGAGACGCTGCCGATCATCACGATGCGACCCTCGATCCCGGCGTCGATCATGCGCTCGGCGACCGCCCGGGTGGTCATGAGGCTCCCGAAGACGTTGACGGCGAACATGGCCCGCCAGTCGGCCATGTCCGGCGAGACGTCCAGGAAGCGCTGGAAGTCGTTGTTCGTCGAGGCCACGTTCACCAGGACGTGCGCAGGACCCAGCGCATCCTCCGCCTCCATGGCTACGCGCTGGGCCTCACCCGGCTCGCTCACGTCGGCGTCGATCACGAACGCACGCCTCCCGCGCTCGTGCACCTCCTGCGCCACCCGCGCCGTCACCGAGCTCGTCCTGGCCACGAGCGCCACGTCGGCTCCCTCCTCGGCGAAGCGAAGCGCTACGTCCCGGCCCAGGCCCGCACCGACGCCCGAGACGATCGCTACCTTCGATTCAAGCAAGCCCATGTTCGGTGTCATACCACAGCAGGCTCTAGGGGCATGGGGCGATGACGAAGGTCCGAGTCGAGCCCTCCGGCTTCGAGCTAGAGGTGGAGCCTGGCGAGACCGTCATAGAGGCAGCGTGGCGAAGCGGCTACCGCTGGCCCACCACCTGCTACGGCCAGGCCGAGTGCACCGCGTGCGCCATGGTGGTGCTCACCGACCCCGCCCAGCTCTCGGAGGTGCAGCCGAGGGAGGAGGCCGCCCTCGCCAGATGGCGCCGCAGGGACGACCCTCGCACAGTGCGCCGCCTGGCGTGCCAGACGAAGCTGCACGGCGAGCAGACGGTGGTGGTGCGCAAGCCGGGGGTCGCCCCCGATCCCGGGCCGTCCGATCGTCAGGCGTGACCGCCTGCACGGATCGATCAGGACGAGCGGCAGGTGAGACGGGTGAGACGAGTCCTCAGGTCGGCGAGCCGCGATCCACGTAGCGCTTGCCGGGTTGCTCCACGGGGCCGTTGTACAAGAGCCTGAACGACCTCGACGTGAACCGCCAGGATCCGTCGGCGGCCGGAGAGGCGACGTCGTCGTAGACGCCCAGCAGCTCTCCCCCGGCCTCGCCGCGCTCGCGGAACTGGAGCTCGCGCACGTACCACCTGGCGGCGGCCCCACCCGCCTCCTGCGGTGCGATCCTCCCGTGGAGCAGCTGCTGGACGCACAGGGTGTAGAGCGCGCGGATCTCGGTGAAGGTGGCGAGGATCTCGTCTATCCCCGAGAGCGTGCCCTTCCCGGGGATCGACCAGCGAGCATCCGCGTGCCAGCAGTCGGCCCAGGCTCCCACGTCGAACTCCGAGGTCGCCTCGCAGTACCGAGCGGTCAGGTCGCGGACGGCTCGGTCGATCTCGGCGGCCATCGCCGATGCCTTCGCCGAAAGGTGGGACCCCTCCTCGCCCACGCTCATGGCGGGCCCACCTCGGTAGCCAGGTCCATGGCTGCCTCCAGCTGCTCGATGCACGACTCCACGGAGTCGTGGGCGAAGCGCGCGTGGAGGATGGTCGCACCCGCTCCGATGCTTCGCTCGAAGGCGGCGAGGGTCCCCGCCGCGTCGCCGATGGGATCGAGCAGCCCTGGAGGTTGGATGACCACATCGAGCGGCTCCTCGCGCCTGTCCCAGGCCTCGGTCCCCGAGGCGAACGACAGCGCAGAGGCGATCTCCTCGTCGCTCAGCCCGGACGGAGCCCAGGCATCTCCCAGCTCCAACGCACGGCGGAGCGAACGGCGCGTCCGCCCGCCGACCCAGATCGGGAGGTCGGTGCGCGGGGCGAACGGCTCCACGACCACGTCGGCGATCTCGTAGAACCGGCCGCTGTGCTCAGGTGTGCGCCTGCCGTAGATCGCGCGGAGGGCCGCTATCGCCTCGTCGGCACGAGCTCCCCGATCTTCGTAGGGCGCTCCCAGCAGCTCGAACTCCTCGTGCAGGGTCCCCACCCCCACGCCGAGGACGAGCCTCCCCCCGCTCACCAGGTCGAGCGTCCCGTAGCGCTTGGCCAGGGCCAGCGGGTGGTGGTAGCCCAGCACCACCACGAACGTGGCGAGGTTGATCCGCTCCGTACGAGCCGCCAGGAAGCTGAGGGTGACCAGGGGGTCCCAGTAGGTGGCCCCTCGCACGGGTGCCACCTCGACTGGCACCATCACGTGCTCCGCGCAGGTCAGGTGGTGGTAGCCGAGGCGGTCGGCGGCCTGTGCGATGCGGGCGATGTCCTCGATCGTGGAGCCGCGCTCCCACTCGTTGAACCCGCCCGGGAAGGCGACGGTGCCAGGGGTGAGGATGCCGATAGGGATCAAGTGGGTTCTCCGGTCCGGTGGCTGCTGTTCAGCCGACCTCGCGCTGCTCGCGACGGAGGTCCCGGATCTCGTCGCGCAGGCGAGCTGCGTACTCGAATCGGAGCTCCGCCGACGCCTCGGCCATCTCCTCTTCCAGCGTGTAGATGAGCCTGGCCAGCTCGTCGTCCCCTAGCGAGTCCACGTCCACCCGGGGTTGGTCCCGGCGAGTCGAGCGCCGTCCCGATCCTGGCGTGGGAGCCTTCTCCTGGGGGCGCAGGTAGGCGAGGATGTCGGTCACCGCCTTGCGAATCGTCTGCGGGTCGATCCCGTGCTCCTCGTTGTACGCGATCTGCAGCTGGCGGCGACGGTTGGTCTCGGAGATCGCCCTGTTCATGGAGTCGGTGACCACGTCGGCGTACATGATCACCTGGCCGTCCACGTTGCGCGCGGCACGACCGATCGTCTGTATGAGCGAGGTCTCCGACCGCAGGAAGCCCTCCTTGTCCGCGTCGAGGATG
>CAZHBH010000002.1:0-88285 GCA_964530525.1 uncultured Rhabdothermincola sp.
CGTCACGGCGATCGTTCCAGCGAGCCGACGGGTCATGTCAGCTCAGCTCCGACATCACTTCGTCGAAGCGGAACAGGAACGCAGCCATGGCCTGGCGCGTGATGTTGGCGCCAGGGCGGAAGGTGTCGTCGTCGAAGCCGTTGGTGATCCCCTCACCAGCGAGCCACGAGATGGCCTCGTAGAACGGGTTCGTCTCCGGGACGTCCACGAAGGTCGGGAAGTCCGCCGGTGGCTCCGGCTCGTCGGCCAACCTCCACAGGAACGCCGCCATGGCCTCGCGGCTGATGTTCTGGCTCGGGCGGAAGGTGTCGTCGTCGAAGCCCGTGGTGATGCCCTCGGCAGCTCCCCACGAGATGGCCTCGTAGAACGGCGCGCCCGGGGGGACGTCCACGAAGGTCGGGTGCCCCGGAGGAGCCGCTGGCTCACCCTGCATCCGCCAGATGAAGGCCATGACCGCCTGACGAGTTATCTCTGCCTCGGGACGGAAGGTGTCGTCGTCGAAGCCCGTGGTGATGCCCTCGGCGGTCAGCCACGAGATGGGACCGAAGAAGGCGTTGTCCTGGGTGACGTCGGGGAACACCGGGTCGAACGAGAGGGGCTCGAACACCTCCTGGGCGGCGTTGGCGGCGGCGCCGCCTGCGGCGTAGGTGTACACACCCCAGTTGCCGGAGGTGGCGTCGCCGGGCCAGATCTCGAGGGTGGCCTCGAAGGTGCCGTCCTCGCCCAGGGGCACGCACTGACCCATGCACGCTCCACCGAAGTTGTCGTTGATGTAGTCGATGGACGACTGCGGGAGCGCCCAGCGCTGGTACAGGGAAGTCCTGGCCGACGAGGGCGCTGACTGCGAGGGCTGCCACACGTCGTCGAAGCGCCCGAACACCACGTAGACGCCGGTGGGGATGTTCTTGGCCGGCGGGCGGGTTCCGATGTTGGCGTCAGGGGCGAAGTTCGACCCGGTCACCGTCACCGTCGTCTCCTCGAGCGGGTCGAGGCCCGTGGTCTGCGAGACCTCGATGGTGGCCGTGGCGGTCTCGAGGGTCACCGTGGCGGGGTCGAACTCGGTACCGGCGTCGTAGAAGTCTGCGAACGCAGGCGCGCCCTCCTCGGTGAGGATGGCGGGGATGTCGGCCCACGTGTTCCCCTCCCCGACGATCCCCGTGGGGTCGAAGGCGACGAGGGGAACGTTCTCGTACTCGACGAGGGGTGGCGGCTCGGTCGGCTCGGTCCCCTCGAAGGTGCGAGAGGTCACGTCGGCGATGATCCCGCCCTCGACGTCGTCGAACAGGACGCGGATGTTCTCGACCTTGATGTCGAGCAGTGGGACGACCACCTCGTCCTCACCCTCGCCGTAGGTGTGGAAGTGGGCCTCGAAGTGGACGCTGCCCTGGAAGCCCGCTGCGACGGCGACGTCCTCGACTCCGCCGACGCCCGTGGCCGGGAAGGTGAACACGCCGTTGTCGGGAGCCTGCGACGCGCCGTCCGCCACGGTGATGTCGCCGCCGGCGACGTTGACCACGTAGTTACGGAACGAGGACTTCACTCCCCACGAGAGGTCACCGCCGAATATCCCCTCGACCGGAGCCTCAGCCGCACCGGCAGGGCTCGAGGGAACCACCGCTAGGGCCAGGCCGCTGGCGACCATCAAGAGGGCCAAGAAGGCGGCTAGCAACCTGGAAGGGCGCCAGATCGTTCTCTTGGGGGGCTTCGTTAGCATGGAAGTTCTCCTCGGCTCTCTGGATGTCAGCAGCCCGTTTACCGCAACTCGTTAAGCGGACCTATCAGAGACTTTCACGACCGCCGTCGGGAATGCAAGAAGCGCACATCCGGTCCCGCGCTCCTCGTCGGTCTGGCCACCCAAGCCGCCGCACCCGGCCTGGGGTGGGCGGACCGGCAGGCCTAGTGGCGGCGGACCGGCAGCACGAGCGGGGCGCCGGTGTCGGGATGGGCGATGACCTCGATCTCGTGGTTGTAGACGCTGCTGAGCAGGTCGGGCTTCATCACCTCCGAAGGCGGACCGTCCACCACCACCTGGCCATCCGCGATCACTGCCACCCGATCGGCGTGCGCCGCGGCGAGGCCGAGGTCGTGGAGCACCACGACCACGGCTGCGCCCTCGTCCGCCCGGTCCCTCGCCACCTCCAGGACCAGCTCCTGGTGGTGCACGTCGAGCGCTGCGGTGGGCTCGTCGAGCAGCAGCACCGGGGTGCTCTGGGCGAGGACCCTCGCCAACGCCACCCGGGCGCGCTCACCACCCGAGAGCGAAGGGAACTGGCGATCCATGAGATCGACGACATCGGTCTGGCGTGCCACCGCCTCCACCACCTGGTCGTCCGCACTCGCCTCGGGCGTGCGCGCCCACGGCGAGCGACCCATCCGCACCACCTCTGCCACGCTGAAGGGGAACGAGACGGTCACCTGCTGGGGCAGCACCGACCGGCGCAGGGCCAGCTCCACGTGAGACCACGATCCCAACGGCTGACCGTCCACGAGCACCTCGCCGGCCGCCAGGTCGGTGTCGCCGCTCAGCGCTCCGAGCAGGGTGGACTTCCCCGCCCCGTTCGGGCCCACGAGGGCGACGACCTCGCCCGAGCGCGCCACCAGGTCGATGTCGCGGATGATCACCTTGCTCCCGATGTGCACGGTGACGCCCCTGGCTTCGATGAGGGGCTCGCCGCGCACGGGATCGGCCGGCAACCGCACCGGCCGCGACCAACCGATCACGCCCAGCCCCCCTGGCGTGCGCGGGTGCGGCGCAGGAGCCAGAAGAAGAAGGGCGCGCCCACCAGCGATGTGAGCACTCCGAGCGGCACCTCGCTGGGCTCCACGATGGTGCGGGCTATGAGGTCTCCCACGACCAGTATGACGGCACCCCCGAGCGCCGAGGCGGGCAGGAGCAGCCTGTGGCTCGGACCAGCGACCATCCTCACCAGGTGGGGTATCACGAGCCCCACGAACAGGATCACGCCGGAGACCGCCGTGGCCGCAGCCGTGAGGATCGCGACGATGACGAGCATCACGACCCTCAGCCGCTCGACGCTCACGCCCAGGTGCCTGGCGGAGCGCTCGCCCAACGTCAGCAGGTCGAGCTTGCGCGACTGGGTGACCGCGAGGACGATCCCCAAGATCGCGAGGGGAGCGATGGCTGCCACCTTCGGCCAGGTGGCCTGGGCGACGCTCCCCAACGTCCAGAAGGTGATGCTCCGCAGCTCGGCGTCGGTGGAGAAGAACGTGAGGAGCCCCACGATGGCCCCCATCAGCGCGTTGACGGCGATGCCGGTGAGGATGAGGGTGACCACCTCGGTCCGACCCCCCGAGCGCGAGGCGAGGTACACGGCGACCACGGTCACGAGGCCGCCGACGAAGGCGGCGGCGGCGAGGCTCCAGGTTCCGAAGAACGTGAGGCCGAGCACGATCGACCCAACGGCTCCCACCACCGCACCCAGCGACACGCCGACGATCCCGGGCTCGGCGAGGGGGTTGGAGAACGTCCCCTGCATCGACGCGCCCGCGCACCCGAGCGAGGCTCCCACCAGCACGGCGAGCGCCACCCTCGGGAACCGGATGTCCCACAGCACCGACTCGCCGTAGCCGACGGGCACGGTGCCCAGGTCGAGACCCACGCGATGGGCCAGCGACCCGAGGATCTCCGGGACGGGAACCGAGTAGGCGCCGATTGCCGCCCCGAGGATGCAGGAGATCACCAGGGCCACGGTGAGCCCGCCCAGGAGGACCACCGGGCGCACATAGGGTCTGCGAGCGGCTACTACGTCTTCTAGGTCGGGGTCTGTCTCCCCCGTCGTGGACGGGCTGCTCACCCCACGGGACTGTAGAGACGATCGATGAGGGCAGCCAAAGCCACGGGGGTGCGAGCTCCGAAGCTGTAGAGCAAGCCGTCCTCCTCGGTGATGACACGGCGGTTCTGGCCCGCGGGCGTCTGACCGATGCCGGGCATGTCCACCAGCCCGTCGATGCCACCCACCGACTCGAGTCCGGTGGTGGTCATGAGGATCACGTCTGGGGCGGCCTGCACCATCGCCTCGCTGGTGAGCGGCGTGAACGGGCGGTCCAGGCCCATCGCGGTGCCGGCGTCGATCCCACCTGCGGCTTCGATCATCGAATCGGCGCCGGAGCCCGGGCCTGCGATCAGGTACACGCCGGCCTGGCCCCGCATGTAGAGGAACGCGACCTTCGGCTTGGCCTGCCCGTCCGGTATCGCCCGCTGGGCCTCGGAGATCTCGTCCTCGGTCCGCTGCACGAGGGCATCGCCGGCCTCGCTCACCCCCAGGGCGTCCGCCACCAGCATGATGCGTGACTCGATCTCGTCGATGTTGCTCGGCGCCTCGAGCACGACCACGGGCACCCCGGCGTTGCGCAGGTGCTCGAGCGCCTCGGGTGGGCCGGTGTCGGTCTGCGCGAAGACCACGGTGGGCTGCAGCGAGAGCACGGCCTCGGCCGACACGTCGTGGCCTCGGGTCACGAGCGGCAGGTGCTCGGCCTCGGGGAAGGTGGCCGACACGTCACGGCCCACCACGTTGTCGCCCAGGCCGAGCATGAAGATCGTCTCGGCGATGTTCCCCCAGAGGGGAACGATCCGGCTCGCGTCGGTTACGGTCACCTCGCGCCCGTCGGCTCCGGTGACGGTCGCGGGCAACCGGGGGGTGGGGTGGCCGGCGATCGGCACCAGGAGGGCGGGCGCCTCCTCGCCGGAGGGCACCCCGCTGCCAAGCTCGTCGGCGGCGCTCGTGCGACATGCAGCAGCTCCCAGGAGCAGGGCCACGGCCATCAGGATGGCGGCGACACCGCGGGAGCGTGCCATCAGACCGCGCTCGATCCCCTGCGGGACAGCACGAACCAGGTCGCTGCCCCTGCGATCGCCACTGCTCCCGCCACGCCACCGAGGATCCACGGCAGGGCGTTGCCCGAGCCGCCTTCGGGCGGACCGCTCGCCTGCTCGACCGTGGGCGCTGTGGTGGTGGTGCTGGGTGGCAGCTCCACGGTGGTGTCCACGGGCGGCGGCGTGGTGTCGCCTGGCTCGGCGGCTCCTCCGGGCGGCACGTCCGAGGAGACCGGCTCTTCGGGGCCAGTGGACGGGTCCTGCGGAGCCGGGGATCCGCTGGCGAAGGTCACCGGCACGAAGATGTCCTGAGAGCGGTCCATGGAGCGCATGTGGTCGTTGCGGGTGGTGACAGCGCAGCTCACCCGTCGGCAGTCGACGGTGTCGCCGATGAGCGGGCCCACGTTCAGCTCGACCGAGAACGACCCCCCCGGCCCGTAGGGGATGGCCAGGCCTACGCCGTAGTCGGGCGGGTTCGACGAGATCCACTGGGAAGCGCCGGTGCCGCCGTCGAGATCGATCCCGCCGCCGCAGGGGCTGGGCTTCTGGTTCAGCGGAGGCACGAGGCAGAAGGCGATGTAGATGCCCTTGAACTCGACGTATCCCTCGCCGCTGACCACGATGGTCTGCCCCGAGGGATCGATGTCGTGGGCCGTCGAGACCGTGAGGGTTCGAGTGCCGTCGGTCGCCGACGTCCCATCTGCAGACAACGAGGTGGCCGGCGCCGGGATCGGCTCGAGGCCGGGCAGCGGAGCGGGCTGCGCTCCAGCTCCGGGCGATGCCAGCGCGAGCGCTAACATCGCTGTGATCGCTCCTGCCACCACGCTCAGGAGCCTGGCCAGGCTCACGGAGGTGTGTCGGGCGGGTCGCCCACTGGAGTTGCCACTTGGCTCAGGCACGCGCCCCGCTCCTCATCTCTGATTGCGCCTCCAGACCGACCGGGAAACGAGCCACCCTCAAGAACCCAGATAAGGGTACCTACTATAAACTGTTCTTGCCGCCTTCGAAAGCGGGAAGGCTTCGGAAGATCCAGAAGGAGACGACATGACGGTCACAGCCGACGAGACCGGGGCCCCCACCACGTTCTCCGAGGAGTTGAAGGCGGCGAGCTGGAACGCCCACGAGAGAGCGGCCGAATCCCCGTTCATGGTCTCGTTGATGGCCGGCGAACTGGACCGCTCCCGCTACGCCGACATGGTGGCTCAGCACTACTTCGCCTACCAGGTCATCGAGGAGGCCGCCGAGGCGATGCGCGACGACGCTGCCGCGGGGATGTTCCACTTCCCCGAGCTCACCAGGGTCCCCTCGCTCGAAGCCGATCTCACCTTCCTCCTCGGCGACGACTGGCGCGATGGCGTGACCCCCTCCGCGGCCACCGGTGCGTACTGCGACCGGCTACGTGAGGTGTGCTTCGACTGGCCAGGCGGGTTCGTGGCCCACCACTACGTGAGGTACCTCGGCGACCTCTCGGGCGGGCAGTTCATCAAGAGGAAGGTCAAGGCCATCTACGACCTCCCCGGCACCTCGGGGATCGACTTCTACGAGTTCCGCGACATCCCGGACGCGACCGCCTTCAAGGACGAGTACCGTCGCCGGCTCGACAAGGCTCCTTGGGAGGCCGACGAGCAGCGTCGCATCATCGACGAGATCCTCCTGGGCTACGAGCTGAACACCAAGGTCCTCGACCAGCTGGCGTAGCGGTGGCGGGCGAGGAGACCCGACCGACGCTCCTGGTGAGCGCCCGCGGGGGTTCCCACGGGCCGGTTGTGGCGAACGAAGCGCCAGCTGGAAGACTGGAGGCGTGAACGCCCCCCCAGGAGACGAGCACGTGGGCGCCGAATCGGCGGACGCCCGTGAGGTTCCCAGCCTCGACCTCGCACCGCGCCCGGCCCCCGCTCGCCGTCAGCGGCGCTGGGCCCCGGTGCTCGTGATCGTCCTGGTGCTCGCGGGGCTCGCCTTCGTCGCCACGAGGGCGCTCGGCGACGCGGCGCTGTTCTTCTACAACGCCGACGAGGCCGTGGCGAAGCAGGCCGAGCTGGGCGACTCGCGCTTCCGGCTTCAGGGAAAGGTGCAGGAAGGAACCATCAACGACACCCCCTCGGGTGTCGAGTTCGTCGTCGCCTTCAACGGTGTCGAGGTAGAGGTGGTGCACCAAGGCGATCCCGTGGAGCTCTTCGAGCAGGGCAGGCCCGTGGTGCTCGAGGGTCGGTGGGACGCCTCCGGCGAGGTCTTCTCCAGCGACCGCATGCTGGTGAAGCACGACGAGACCTACAGCACCGAGCACGACGACCGCCTCGACGACGCCGAGCGCGGCGGCAGCAGCTGACCGACCTCGAGGTGGGTCAGTCGCAGACGACCCCGGCGTAGTCCTCGGGGGCCACACCCACCGGCTCGTCTATGACCTCCACGAGGTCCCCGTCCTTGTCGTAGCGCAACGTGGTGTCGGGAACGGTCGGCGAGGTGGACGACGTGGGGTCGTCGGCTACGCCTCGGAAGATGTCGAGGATGGGCCGGGCGCCCGCATCGTCGAGGGAGAAGGAGAACGCGTCGCCGTGGTGGCCCTCGATCACCGGGAGCGTGTGGGTGACCATGCTGTCGCCCCGGAAGTCGGCGAAGCGCTTGCCCAGCTGGATCATCTGTTCGATGTCCATCGAGCTGTCGACCTTGAGGTGCTCGGCGGTCGACGAGAGGATCTCGTTGGCGGCGAGTATGTCGAAGTCGGCCACCCGGCCGACCGCACGGTCGATGATCTTGCGCATGAAGACCTGCTGGCGGTTGATCCTGCCGAGGTCGCCGGTTCCGTCCTGCAACCAATCGCCGTCGGAGTCCTTGTACTGCAGGTAGCGCGAGCGCACGAAGGCGATGGCCTGGCCACCGTCGAGGGTCACGCAGCCGGTGCTGTCCACCTGCAAGCCGGTGTGGGTGTCGCGCATGGGGGTGTCGAAGTACATGGGCACTCCGTCGACAGCATCGACGATCCCCTGGAAGCTCGACATGTCGATCTCGACGTAGTGGTGGATGTCGATACCGAAGTTCTGCTTGATCGTGTCGACCAGCCGCTGGGCGCCACCGTTGTACGCGGCGTTGATCTTCTCGGAGTAGTCGGTGCCGGCGATGGGGACCCAAAGGTCACGCGGGAAGGAGACCATGTCGATGCTCTCCTTCACCGGGTCGACGCGCAGGATGATGATCGTGTCGCTGCGCTGTCCGCCGTGCTCCACCCCGCTGTGGAAGTAAGCCCCGGCGTCGCTCGCGTCCTCGTCGAGCACCTCGCGGTTGTCGGAGCCGACGATCAGGTAGTTCTTCGGGTCGTAGGCGCCCGCGCCGCTGAGGGCGAGGTCCTCCCGGCCGATCTGGTTGTACCGGTACCAGAGGTAGCCAACGCCTGCGGCGACGCCGACGACCGCCATGACCGCCAGGATCCCCAGCACGACCACCAGGTTCTGGGCCCCGCTGCGCCGCCGGTGCTGGGGCCGGTAGCGGGGGTTCGGGCGGGGGGAGCGCGCGGGGGGAAGGTGGTTGCCCTGGGACATGACCAGACGAGGCTAACCGGCCCGGGCGCCGCTCTACGATCACCCAGGGCGTGAGATGGGGCACGTTCCCGACCTGCCCCGGAGCACGCCGCGTCACGGCCCCGTCCACAGGGGGCGCCGGTCCTCCTTCCCCATCAACTAGACCGTACGCAGCAACAGGATCTGGACGCTCCCCTCAGAAGGGGAAGGGCCGACGCCAGGAAGGGCCGCGAGGAATGGGTGAAGGTGAAGATCTTCCACGAAGACGCTGATTTCGACGCCCAGCTGCAGCGCACGCTGATCGGGGCGTACACGGGCACCTCCGATCTGGGCGAGGCGTTCGCAGTGGCCTCGCGGGTGCCGGCAGGCGACTACGACCGCTGGTTCGAGGAGTGGGCGGCGGTGGGGACCAAGGCCCGGGAGGTCGGGTCCGTGGCGGAATCCCGTGGGCGCCGAGACCTCGCTGTCAGCTCCTACCTGCGCTCCGCGGAGTACCACCGCCAGTCCTACTTCTTCCTTCGTCACGACTTGGGCGACCAGCGGGTCACGGGCGGCTACCGAGCCCAGCGCGAAGCCTTCAGGGCGGCCATGCGGCTGCTCCTGTGGCCGGGCGACCCGATCCAGCTGAACGCGAAGCCGGTCCACCCCCCCACGAACGGCTCGGGCAACGGGTCTTCCAACGGCCATCGCTTCGCCCCTCCCCTGCTCGAGGGCTACGTGTTCCGCCCGTCAGACGACGACGTCCCCCGCCCCACGATCATGTTCCCCTGCGGCTTCGACAGCACCAGCGAGGAAGGCTGGAAGTACGGCGCCCGGGCGGCAGTGGACCTCGGGTTCAACGCCGTGACCTTCGCCGGTCCGGGCCAGGGCGAGCTGCTCTACGCGCACCGGATCCCGATGCGACCGGACTTCGAGGCCGTCGTGACGCCACTCGTGAACTGGCTGGTGGGTGAGCCCTACGTGGATCCGGCCGGCATCGTGCTGCTCGGGCGGAGCTTCGGAGGCTTCCTGGCTCCGAGGGCGGCCGCCAACGAGCACCGTCTCGCCGCCCTGGTGGCCGATCCCGGCCAGTTCGACCTCTCCGCTCGCTTCAAGGCCAACTTCTCCGAAGAGGACTGGGCCAAGGTGCTCGACGCCGACCCGGAGATGGACGCCGAGCTGGAGAAGCTCCTGGATTCCAGGCGAGAGCGCGAGATGTGGGGCTCGCGCATGGCCGTCATGGGAGCGAAGACCTTCGGGGAGTGGGTGCGCACCATGCAGGAGTACACGCTGGTGGACCACGCGCCCCTGATCACGTGCCCCACGCTCGTGACCGAGGGCGAGGGCGACTTCGCCAGCCAGAGCCGGCAGCTGTTCGACGCCCTGACCTGCGAGAAGGTGTTGAAGAGCTTCACGGAGGCGGAGGGCGCCGGTGGGCACTGCGAGGGGATGGGCCAGCAGATCTGGCAGGACCACGTGTACAACTGGATCCTCGACGTAACCAACCGTCGCGACTGAAGCAGGAGCACTCGAGCCTTCGGATGAGGGCGAGCGAGCGAGAGCCCCCGTGCGGTTGGCCGGCGGCCCGCCCCCGGACCGGTAACCTCGCTCGGGATGGCCATCACCGCTGAGCCCGGCTCCCAGCGCAAGCAGCGCTGGACCTTCCAGTGGAAGGAGCTCTACGACGAGGTCGTCACCTCGGGCCTGTGCACCGGATGCGCTGGATGCGTGATCTCGTGCCCCCACGACGTGATCGGCTACAACCACTCCCAGGGCGAGTACCGGCCCTTCCACCTCGAAGAAGAGCTTGGACCGGGCGACTGCGGGCACGGCCAGAAGGGCTGCACCACCTGCACCAGGGCGTGCCCTCGATTCCAGTCTTGGGAGCCGGAGGCCAACGAGCACCTCTTCGGGCGCGGCCGGGACGACGACGAGATGGCCGGCATCTACTCCGACATCCTGCTCACGAGGGCGAGCGACGAGATGGTCCAGCGCATGGGCCAAGACGGCGGCTTCGTCTCGGCGCTGCTCATCTGGGCGATGGACGAGGGCTACATAGACGGCGCCCTCACGTCGTTCCTGGAGGACGAGGTGGGGTGGAAGGCCATCCCCGGGGTCGCCTCCAGCCGCGAGGAGGTGCTGGCGTCGGCCGGGAGCCGCTACACCTACTCGGCCAACACCCTCGCCCTCGACGAGGCTCGCGACAGGGGCCTTTCGAAGCTCGCCCTCGTGGGCATGAGCTGCCAGTCTTCGGTCCCTCCGGTGATGTGGCACCGCAAGGTGGGCAAGGTGTCGAAGCCCATCGTGTTCAACATCGGCCTTCTCTGCTCGAAGACCTTCGACGACTCGATCTTCGAGGAGCTCTTCGAGGCCAAGTACGGCCTGGCGAAGGCCGACATGGCCAAGATGAACATCAAGGGCGTGTTCCAGATCTGGATGAAGGACGGCTCGTACCACGAGGTGCCCCTCAAGGAGTGCCACGCGTGGACGCGGGAGGGCTGCAAGCTCTGCCCCGACTTCGCCGCCGAGCACGCCGACATCTCGTGCGGAGGCATCGGGGAGCTGAACGACTGGACGCTCACGATCGTGCGCACCGAGCTGGGCCGGGAGATCATCTCTCGCATGATCTCCGACGGCTCCATCGAGGCACGGCCGGGCGACAGCGACCCCGGCGCGATCTCGCTGATGCGCAAGCTGGCGGTGAAGAGCCGCAAGCGTTGGCCCGATTGGGCTCAGCCGTCCGTGAAGGTCGGAGTTCCCAAGCCCAAGCCGAAGGCCGAAGCGCCGGCGAGCTGACGGCCCGCATCGGCCTCCGCGCTGCCGAGGTCGGCTCGAAGCTGTGCCCGGCGCGCTCCCGTCGGACCCCTGAGAGGGCCGACCAGGTCAGTTCGTCGAGGCTGGGGCCGTGGTGGGCGGTGCGGTGGTCGCTGGGCTCACACCCGTGGAGCCCGACTGGTCGCAGTTCCCCTCGAGCTCCTCGACCAGCTCGGCGGGCATCGCACCGGGATCGTCACGAAGCGAGTCGTTGAGCCCGCTGAACGTGATCCCCGAGTAGCCCGGCTGAGCGGTCTCCTCGCTGTAGGGGTAGTTCGAGGAGATCCAGCTGTACGCGCACTCGCAGTACTCGGGCGTGGACCCGCTCCCGATGGAGGCTCCCTGGTCGTCCGTGCCCGTGCAGCCCTCGATGAACTGCTCCTTGGTGGCGTCGTCGTAGTCACCGGGCGTGTTGGAGGGCACCGAGCATCCGGCGAAGACGATCAGCGCGAGGGCCGCGAGGGCGACGGCCCCGATAGAGCGGCGGCGGCTCCCGGCCTTGCCCCTGGTCGCAGCAGGAGGGCCCATCCGGAGCTGTCCGAGCGCCGTCACTAGCCCCGGGAGCTCAGCGCTTCGATGAGGGCGGGCAGCACCTTGTGGACGTCGCCGACGATCCCGAGGTCGGCCACCGAGAAGATCGGCGCCTCCTCGTCCTTGTTGATGGCGATGATGTTCTTCGAGCCCTTCATGCCCACCATGTGCTGGGTGGCGCCCGAGATGCCCGCCGCGATGTAGACCGTCGGCTTCACCACCTTGCCCGTCTGGCCCACCTGGTACGAGTAGGGCACCCAACCGGCGTCGACGATGGCGCGAGAGGCTCCCGCCGCCCCTCCGAGGGCCTTGGCGAGGTCCTCGACCATCTGGAACTTCTCGGCCTCGCCGAGCCCGCGGCCGCCGGAGACCACAACGTCGGCCTCCTCCAGCGACGGTCCCTCGCGCTCCTCGACGTGGCGGGCGGTCACCTTCGGTGCTCCGGCGACGCCCACGTCGGGCACGGCGATGGTCGACACCGCAGCCGCTGAGCCACCAGAGGGCTCGGGGGCGAACGACTTGGGTCGCACGAGCACCAGGTACGGCTGGCCACCCGAGAAGCGGGTCTTCACGTTGGTGTTCCCGCCGAACACGGGCTCGGTCGTCACGAGCGCGTCGCCGTCGGCCTCGAGGTCGACGTTGTTCGTCAGCACCGTGCGGTCGAGCTTCACCGACAGGGCTCCCGCCACGTCACGGCCTTCGTAGCTCGTGGCGAACAAGATCGCGGAGGGGTCCGCGCCGCTTCCCACCAGGTCGGCGATGGCAGCGGCGACAGGGGCACCGGGGAGGGCGCCTCCGAGGTCGCCGGTGCTGTGCACCAGGGTGGCGCCGTAGCTTCCCAGCTCGGCCGCCACGGCCTCGGCGTCACCGCCGGCGTATACGCACTCGACCGTGTCGGCCAGCTCGCGCGCCTTGGTGAGCAGCTCCAGGGTGGTCGCAGAGACCTTCCCGTCGGCCGCCTCTGCGTATACCCAGATCTTGGGGAGAGCCATCTCGTCGTCCTTCCTAGATGACCTTCAGGGTTTCGAGGTACTCGACGATCTTGGCTGCGCCGTCGCCCTCGTCCGTGTGCTTCTCGCCGGCCTGTCGGGCCGGTGCGTCTTCGATGCTCGTGATCTCCTGGCCGGCGCCCGCCCAACCGACCTCGGATGCTTCGAGGCCCAGGTCGGCGACGGTGAGCTCGTCCACCGGCTTGCTCTTGGCTGCCATGATCCCCTTGAAGGAGGGGTAGCGAGGCTCCACCACGCCAGCGGTCACGGAGACGACCGCTGGGAGCGGGCTCTCCACCTCGTCGTAGCCAGAGTCGGTCTGGCGCTGCACCTTCACGGTGCCGTCCGATATCTCCACCTGCTTGGCGAAGGTCACCGCCGGCAGGTCGAGCAGTGCGGCCAGCTGCGCCGGGACCGTTCCGGTGTAGCCGTCGCTCGACTCGGTGGCGGTGAGGATGAGGTCTGCCCCTTCGACCCTCTTGATCGCGGCGGCGAGCACCTTGGCCGTTCCGAGGGCGTCGGAGCCGGCGAGTGCCGGGTCGCTCACCAAGATGGCGTTCGCAGCGCCCATGGCCAGGGCGGTGCGCAACCCGCCCACCTCTCCGTTGGGCGCCATCGACACGAGGGTCACGTCTCCCCCACCCGCCGCCGTGGCCAGCTGTAGGGCCATCTCGACGCCGTAGGAGTCGGACTCGTCGAGGATGAGCTTTGCGTCCCGCTTCAGGGTCTTGGTCTCTGGATCCAGCGCACCCGGCTCGGCCGGGTCGGGGATCTGCTTAACGCAGACGACGACGTTCATGGCCGGACAGTCTGCGCCCCGAGCCGGATCGGGTCCAATCGGGCGGGCAGCTCTAGCATCGGCAGATGTCCGCGAGGCGGAGCGTGCTGCTGATCGTGAACTCGTCTGCCTCGTCGGTCACGACGCAGGTCAAGGTGGTGATCCAGAAGGCGCTGGCCGCCGACCACGAGGTGAGGACGGTGGAGACCAGCAGGAGAGGTCATGCCACACGGCTCGCACAGGGGGCAGCCGCTGCCGGGACCGATGTGGTGGTGGTGCTCGGGGGCGACGGGACCCTCAACGAGGCGGCCAACGGGCTCGCCGGATCCGGCACGGCGCTCGCAGCTCTTCCGGGTGGGTCGACGAACGTGTTCGCCCGCACCCTCGGCCTTCCCGACGACCCGGTGGAGGCCACGGGCGAGCTCCTCGACGCGCTGGCAGCGGGATCGATCCGCAGGGTGGGACTGGGCTCGGTGAACGGCCGCTACTTCCTGTTCCACGTGGGCATGGGCTTCGACGCCGCCGTGGTGGCCCAGGTGGAGAGGAGGAACTTCCTCAAGCGCTGGGCGAGCCACGCTTGGTTCGCCTGGTGCGCCGTCGACACCTGGCTCCGCCACTACGACCGCAGCAGGCCCCGCTTCTCGCTGCACCTCGGGCCCGAGGGAGCCGGCGAGCCCCCGGGCTCCCTGGTCGACGACGCCGTGTTCGCGGTTTGCCTCAACACCAACCCCTACACCTACGTGGGGAGGAGGCCCTTCAACGTGGCCCCCCAGGCAACGCTCGAGCGGGGTCTTTCCGTGATCTCCTTCCGCACGCTCGACCTGCTCCCGTTCCTGCCTCTAGCTGCCTCGGCGCTAGGAAGCGGCCGGCACCTGCACCACAGTCGTCACGTCGAGGAGCGCCACGACCTGTCCACGCTGGTCGTCCGGGGCTACGGACCCTTCCCCTACCAGGTCGACGGTGACCACCTGGGCGACACCACGGAGCTCTCGTTCAGGCACGAGCCCGACGTTCTCTCCCTCGTGGTGCCGAGAGGCCCCTCGTGAGGCTGCGCAGCGCCAGCGCAGGCGTGTCAGTGAAATGGGACACACCCCTTGAACAGCCCCCGGGTGGCCATTAAATTCGCCCTGTCCCAGCTGTACGTCGCTCCTCCGGAGTGCGGCGGCATGTGAACAGCTTCACGACCTCTGATCGGTGACGTCGACCGGCGGTCGTGGACCCTACGACGTGGAGGCATGGTGGCCCTCACTCCAGTCCACACGCTCCTAGTGAGCACCAACGACGATTGGCGAGCGCGCTCCGCTTGCCGTGACACCGATCCAGATCTCTTCTTCCCGATAGGCACCACTGGCCCAGCGATCGAGCAGATCGAGGCGGCCAAGGCCGTGTGCAACGAGTGTGAGGCCCGCCAGCCGTGCCTCGAGTTCGCTCTCACCACGAACCAGGACTCGGGGATCTGGGGCGGTACCTCTGAAGAGGAGCGACGCAAGCTCCGTAGGCGCTGGCTCGCCGCCAAGCGCCAAGCTTCCTGACCTCTCGGTCGACGAGCTAGAGCTGAACAGCCTCCCCAGCGGGAGGCTGTTTCGCGTCCGGCCGCCGCACGACCGGCACCTGGCCGGTGTCCAGCATCGTGGGCTCGCTGCGCTCCTCGCTCGCCGACAACGGCACCCTCACCTCCATGGTGGTCCCCCGCCTGGGTGCCCGGTCCCCCTCTGAGGATCTGGCGTCACGCAGCTCCAGCGTGCCCGCCAGCTCGCCGGTCACGAGGGCTCGCACGATCGACAGGCCGAGGCCGGAGCCCTCCTCGGGATCGAACCCCCCGGGGAGCCCCCTGCCGTCGTCGGTCACCGTCACCACCAGCTCGTCTCTCCGGCTCGAAAGCGCCACCTCCACGTGGCCCACGTAGCCGTCCTCACCGGGTTCCACGGCCCCGGGGCCGCTCCGTGGGTAGGCATGGTCCACGACGTTCTGGAAGGCCTCGTTGAGCACCACCGCCAACGGCGTGGCGATCGAGGCGGGGAGGTTCCCGGCGTCCCCCGTCACCTCGAAGCGGATCGGCCTGTCGGGCAGGATGAAGCTCTCCTCCACCATCCGCACGAGCGGCTTGACGATCTCGGTGAACGCCACGTCGTCGCCCGGGGCGGCGTGCGACAGGGTCTCGTGGACGAGGGCGATCGACCGGATGCGCCGGACGGAGTCCTCGATGGCGGCCTTCGCCTCGGGAGACGAGAGCCGGCGACCTTGCAGCTTGAGCAGGGACGAGACCGTCTGGAGGTTGTTCTTCACCCGGTGGTGGATCTCGCGGATGGTCGCATCCTTGGACAGCAGCAGCCGGTCCCTCCGTCGGAGCTCCGAGACGTCCCGCATCAAGAGGAGGGCCCCGGTCACCTTGCGCTTCTCGAGGAGGGGGATGGCCTTGAGCAGGACCGTCACCTCGGGGTTCGTCCCCAGCTCCAGCTCCTCGGTGGCGGGACGACCCTTGGCGTAGGCCCTTCGGACCGACCCGTCGGGCAGCCCCATCTCGTCGAGGCGCATGCCCTCGCTGCTGGCCCTTATCCCCATGCGGTGCAGCCCCGACATGGCGTTCGGCGACGTGTAGATCACCCTCATGCCCTGGTCGAGGACCATCGCCCCGTCACCCACCCTGGGCGACTCCTCGCCGGGGACCTCGTCGCGGCTGAAGGGGAACGCACCCTGGGCGATCATGCGAGCGAAGCGGCCGAACACCTCCACGTAGACCCGCTCCAGCTCGCCGGGGTGCCGACCGATCGAGGTGGCGGCCTCGCGGGTGAGCACGGCGATGGTTCGGCCCTCCCAGCGCACGGGGATGCACTGCTCGCGCACCGCCTCGCGCAGGGCCTCGCTCGTCACCTCCCCCTCCATGATCTCCCCCAGCTCCAGGCATCGGGCCACCAGCGGTCGCTCCTTGCGGTCGAGCGTGAACCCGACCCAATCGGTGCGGTAGAGCGTCTGCCCGGTCGTGGGGCGGACCTGGCCGAGGACGACCACCCGCTCGACACGAGGTGGGGCGCCGTCGGCACCTTGCGCTGTCGTCGAGCCCCCTGGGTCGGCGACGAACAGCATGAGGTCGGCGAAGCAGAGATCGGCCAGCAGATCCCAGGAGGCCATCAGGCGCTGGAGGTGCTCCAGGGCGGGAGCGGGAAGGTCACCGCTGATCCGGGCTAGCTCAGGCTGGATGGCCACGACCTCGAAGTCTGCCCGATCCTGAGACCGACCCGATCAGCCCGCGGCCTGGACGACCGCTCGATAGGATGTTTGGCACCTGATCTCTGATTAGGTCAGTATTGATCTACTACTCGCCCGATCCACCCGGCTGCAGCGGAGCGCACGGCACCTGCAGCGGACACATCCGGAGGCGCTCATGGAGCTTGCAGGTTCGGCAGCACTCATCACCGGCGGGGCCTCGGGCCTGGGCGAGGGGACCGCGAGACGGGTGATCGCCGCCGGCGGCCGCGTCGGGATCGTCGACCTCCCGTCGAGCAGGGGCTCGGAGCTGGTCGAGGAGCTCGGCGACGCCGCAGCCTTCTTCCCCGCCGACATCACCGACACCGCGCAGGTGGAGGCGACGGTGGCCGGTTTCGTGGAGCGGTTCGGCCAGATCGACGTGTGCGTCAACTGCGCCGGGGTCGCCGACGCAGCGCGGGTGGTCGACCGCCAGGGCAACCTCTTCCCCCTGGAGCTCTACCAGAAGGTGCTGGCGGTGAACCTCGTGGGCCTCTTCGACGTGGTGCGTCGTTGCGCCTCGCACATGCGGAGCAACGAGCCCGACGACGACGGCTGCCGTGGCGTGGTCGTGAACGTCGGCTCGATCGCTGGGCTGGAGGGCCAAGCCGGACAGGCCGCCTACTCGGCGTCGAAGGGCGGCGTGATCGCGATGACGCTGCCCCTCGCCAGGGACCTCGCCTCCTCGGGCATCCGGGTCGTCACGATCTGCCCAGGCATCTTCGACACGGGGATGCTCGCCGCCACCGACGAGAAGATCCGCGAGCGCATGGCGCAGATCCACGTGCTGCCCAAGCGCCTCGGCACCCCGGCCGACTTCGCCCACCTGGTGGAGGCCATCGTGACCAACCCGATGCTCAACGGCGAGGTGATCCGCCTCGATGCGGCAGCCCGACTCGCCCACGGCTGACAGCGGCGGCGCCCCTCCCCCCGCCGCCGCCGCTGTCGACCTCGAGATCGACGGCGACTCCGAGACCCTCAGCCTCGACGACCAGGTCGAGCTGCTGAGGCGCATGCTCCTCATCCGAGGCTTCGAGGAGCGCGTGGCCCGGCTCTACCGCAACGGAGAGGTGCCCGGCTTCGTGCACCTCTCCATCGGCCAGGAGGCCACCGCTGTTGGCGCTTGCTGGCCGCTCAAGGACGAAGACTCGATCACATCGACCCACAGGGGCCACGGCCACTGCCTGGCCAAGGGCCTCGACCCCAACTCGATGATGGCCGAGCTCCTGGCGAAGGACACGGGGACGAACAGGGGTCGCGGCGGCTCCATGCACATCGCCGACCCGCGCATGGGGATCCTCGGGGCCAACGGCATCGTCGGTGCGGGGCTCCCCATCGCCGTGGGGGCCGCCCTGGCAGGGCGGATCCGAGGCGAGCAGGACGTGGTGGTCGCCTTCTTCGGCGACGGTGCGAGCGCCCAGGGATACTTCCACGAGGCGGTGAACCTCGCTTCGCTCTGGCGCCTCCCGGTCGTGTTCTTCTGCGAGAACAACGGCTTCGCCGAGTTCTCCCCCGCCGCAGCCCAGCACCCGGTGGGTCTGCGCGAGCGGGCCGCCGGTTACGGGGTGCGCTACGTGCACGTCGACGGGACCTCGGCGATCGAGGTCGCCACCACCATGAGCCAGGTGGTCAACCACCTCAGGCGGGGTGGTGGTCCAGTGCTGGTGGAGGCGACCACCCACAGGTGGCACGGACACTACGAGGGTGACCCCCAGTCGTACCGCGATGCCGACGCGCTCGACGAGGTCCGCAAGCTCCACGATCCGATCGCCATCCTCCGCGCCCGCCTGGAAGCCGAAGGCTTCGATCCTTCCCGCCTCGACGAGCTCGCCGCCAGCATCGGCACGCAGCTCGACCAGGCGGTGGAGCTGGCTCGGGCGGCACCGTCCCCCGATCCCTCGGAGCTGGGCGCCTTCGTGGTGGCGGAGAGGCCCGTGGTTCCCGAGCCGCCCGCGCCCGACCCCGAAGGGAAGCTGTTCCGCCTCATGGACGCGGTCCACGACGCGCTCGAGCTCGAGCTGGCCACAGACGAACGCGTGCTCGTCGCGGGGATCGACGTCGGCGAGGGGGGCAACGTCTTCGGCCTGACGCGGGGACTGCGCGAGCGCTTCGGTGACCGGGTGCTCGACACACCCATCTCGGAGGCGGCGATCGTCGGCCTCGGGGTGGGTGCGGCGATGGCCGGCATGCGCCCGGTGGTGGAGGTCATGTACCTCGACTTCATCGGGGTCTGCCTCGACCAGATCATGAACCAGGCGGCGAAGCTGCGCTTCATGACCGGGGGCGGGGCAGAGATGGCGCTCACGATCCGGACCCAGTTCGGCGCGGGACGATCGTCGGGAAGCCAGCACTCGCAGAGCCTCGAGGCGCTCCTCGCCCACATCCCTGGGCTCACGGTGGTGATGCCGTCGAACCCGTCCGACACCTACGGGTTGCTCCGGTCGGCAATGGCCGACCCGAACCCGGTGATCTTCATCGAGAACCGGCTGCTCTACGGCATGAAGGGCCCACGGCCGCCGGCCGACCACCTGGTGCCCATAGGCCGGGCAGCCGTGGTGCGGCCGGGCTCGGCGGTGACGGTCGTGTCCATCTCCCGCATGGTGAACGAGTGCCTGCGGGCCGCCGAGGAGCTCGCTGCCGAGGGCATCGACGTGGAGGTGATCGACCTTCGCACCGTGGTACCCCTCGACGTGGAGACGGTCATCTCGTCGGTCTCCAAGACGAGCCGCCTGCTCATAGCCCACGAGGCGGTGCAGAGCTTCGGCATCGGCGCCGAGGTCGCCGCCCGAGTCGCCGACGAGGCCTTCTGGCACCTCGATGCTCCCATCGCTCGAGTGGGTGCCGAGGCGACACCGGCCCCCTACGCACCCTCACTGGAGAAGGCCTGGCTTCCCGACAGCACGCGGATAGCGGATGCGGTGCGGCGGCTGGCGGCCGTCTGAGCAACGGCCCAGAGCCGCGGCGGAGCAGCTAGCGGGTGAGACCCCGACCCACGACGCCGAGCGCCGGCGCCAGCGCAGCCAACGCCAACGTCATATCCCGGTGTCGATGATCGACGTGACCGCCTGGCGCAGAGACTCGGCCGATGCCCGCCCACGACCAGGGCGGTACCACAGCACGATCCAGTTGACGGCACCGAGCACGAGCCGGGTGAGCAGCGCTGCGTCGATGTCGTCGCGGACCTCCCCTGCCTCCTGGGCTGCACGGACGAGCTGGGCGAAGCGCTCGTCGTAGGAGCGGCGCCACTCCTGCGTCCGGGCGCCGACCGCCGTGCCCTCGCGCTGGCTGAGGATGACGTTCGTGCCGCTCACGTCGCTCAGGGCCACGTCTGCCGCCGCGTCGAGGGCAGCCAGCACCTTGTCGCGAGGCGAGAGGTCGTCGCGGGCCTCCACCTCCTCGAGGCTCGCCTCCAGCCGGGCGAATATCTCCCGGCACACCGCCTCCAGCAGCTCGTCCTTCGACTTGAGGTAGTGGTAGAGGGTCGACTTGTGCAGCCCGGTGGCGTTCGCCACGTCCTGCATCGAGGTGGCGTCGGCACCCTTCTCGTGGAAGAGCTGGCGCGCGGCCTGCATGATCACCTCGTAGCTGCCGCGCTGGCGCTCCTGGGCCGGTGTGGTGGACACGGGAAGATCCTACGGCTGCACGGGTCCCACCCGTCAGCCGCGCATCGCCCGCCGAGAGCTCAGGGTCACGAGCTGGCCGCCGGATCCGGCTCCGGCGGTGTCCTGCTCGCGACTCGAGGCGCTCTTCATGACGTCGAAGGGCGTTCGGCAGTCACGGCAGTAGGCCATCTTGCGACAGAGCGACGAACCCCAGTCGCTCTCGATGGCGACGTCGAGGCTCGCGCAGTGCGGGCAGCTCAGGGGAGCGCCAGCGCGCGGTGTTGCTATCCCGAGGCTCCTCAGGCGGTCTCTGCCCATCTCCGTGAGGTCCTCGACCGACCAGTCCTGGTCGGACAGCCAGTCCACCTCGATCCTGTCCACGCCGGCCACCTGGCCGACCATCGAGCCGATGTCGGCCTCTATGAACATCTGCGCCGGGCAGCCGAGGAAGGTCGGCACCACCTCGACCCGCACCACGACCTCGCCGTCCTCGCTACGGGCCTTCACCCCGCGGACCATCCCCAGGTCGAGGATGCTGATGGGCAGCTCGGGATCTTCCACGGAACGCAGACCTCGGAGCACCTGCTGCTCGACGTGAGCGAGGTGCTCCCGATCGATCCCACCGGTGGCGGTCTTCGCCGCTCGGGAGCCCATCACCACCTCCCAGGTGCCTGGTCGTAGATGGAGTGCAGCTCCCCCACGATCCTGAGTCGGTCCTCCCAAGGGCCCGAAGGCGCTTCCCCTCCGGCCTCGGCGAGGCGGGGTGCGCCAGGAGCGGGGACCACGAGGCCCGCCGAGCCGAGCTGCTCGCGAGCGGTGCCCTCCCAGTCGAGAAGTGCTGCGCTCATGGCTTCCTGTCCACCGGGGAGCACCGCCTCCAGGGCACCGGCGTCGAAGGCGAACATCGCGGAGGCGAACGGCCACAGCTCGTCCAAGGCTCCCTGCAGCTTCGCGAGGGCGGGCCCGCCGCTGGCGGCCGTGCGCGCGAGCCAGCTCGACCAGAAGTCGACGTGGAAGCGCTCCTCGGCCTCCATGCGGGAGAGGTTCGCCGCCAGGCCCTCGAGCTCAGAGGCCAACAGCACGCCCCGACGAGCGGAGTCGGCCGTCTCGAAGAGGAACTGCTTCACGGCCAGGCGCTCCCAGGCCACGTCGTACACCCAGGCCAGGGCGCAAGCCTGGAACTCCTCCGCGGGGCGGTCGTAGATGGCTGCGTTGATGGCCGAGCGATCCGGGCCGAGCGCCAGGGAGTAGAAGGCTCGGGCGTGGCCCAGCTCGTCCTGGCCCATCGACGAGAGCGCGATGTTGACCTCCAGCTCCGGACCCCACCCGGCCACCGAGGTCAGCACGTGACCCGCAGCCATGTCCTCGTCGGCCAGCTTCATCAGGACTGCGGCGGCCTCCGGCGGAGCTGCCTGAGCCGGCTGCTCCAGGACCGGGGCTCCGTCAGCGGTGGTGGTCATCTCGCTCTCCTCTCCGCGCTCAGAGCCGTCCGGGCAGGATGTCGGCGTCGCCTCGCCCGAGCGAGCGCCGGTACACCTTCCGGTGGCCCGCCGCGAGCACCTCGGGGGGCCAGGGGGAGACGTGGACGTCGCGGCGGTCCACGACCCAGATGGCCTCGGTCCTGTCCCGCCGGGCGAAGTGCTCCTTGGCCGCCAGAAGAGCGGTGTCGGGGTCGGGCGACGACACCTCCCCCACGTGCACGAACGCCGCACCCGGGTCGGACTGGACGAACACCTCGAAGACGGGGGCTCCGTCGCCGTTGGCGCTCATGCCGCCACGCTCCAGGTCTCCTCGGTGAACCAACGGTTCACGTAGCGAGCATCTCGCAGCGACCGCTGGAGCTCTTCGCCCACGGGGCTACCGCCCCGCAACAGCGACCTGAACTCCTCCCAATCGGGCTCGGTGTACGACCACACGCCGGTTTCGGGGTCGCGGCCCAAGGCGTCGTCAGGCACCTCGAGCCCTAGCGCCTCGATGCGGGGCACGAACTTCGTGAGGTACGACTGGCGCAGCTCCTCGTTGCGTGAGAGCTTCAGCCCGTAGGCCATCAGGGTCTCGCCATGGGTCGACTTGGAGTCGTGCGGGCCGAACATCGCCAAGATCCGCGGCCACCACCTCTCGAGGCCCTCCTGGAGCTCTGCCTTGGGGGCACCTCCGGCCTCCACCATCCTGGCCGCCAGGTAGCGGCCGCAGTGGTAGTGGAAGCCCTCCTCCTTCACGATCTTCTTCATGGCCCTCGCGTACGGGCCGTAGCTGCTACCCATGAGGGTCTGCTGGCGCTCGATCTCCGCGCCGTCGACCAGCCAGGCGACCACGACGGGGTCGGCCCAGGTGTCCCACGGGTAGTGGAAGATGTTCATGAACCGGGGCGGCCCCTCCAGGATCTCCTCCGCGTAGTCGGCGCGGCTCTTGCCGGTGAGGTCCTCGCAGACGCGTAGCAGGGCGAGCCCGTGGCCGATCTCGTCCTGCGACTTGGCCGAGAAGATCATCTTGGCCTCGAGGGACGGCGCCCTGGGGACCCAGCGGAACTCGTGGACGGGCCCCACAAGCTCGCTCATCATGTGGAACTCCATCATCCGGGTGGCCGCCGCGACGTACTCGTCGGGCAGGTCCATGCCCGGCTCCAGCTTGCCCCCAGCAGCTATCAGCTCCTCGATGGTCTCGGGAACCTCTGCGCCTGTGGTCTGTTGATCTCGCACGATCAGCCCTCCTGGTCGGCTTCGCCACCCATTCTATCCACCAACCGGTTGGTGGACAACAACTCACCGCCCGGGTGTCGGGTCAGCAGCCGAGCGCTCGGGCGATCACGGTCCGCTGGATCTCGCTGGTGCCCTCGCCGATCTCGAGCACCTTGGCGTCGGCGTACAGGCGCGCCACCTCCTGCTCCCTCATGAAGCCGTAGCCACCGTGCACCTGGACGGCCGCGGAAGCCGCCCGGTTGGCCACCTCGGAGGCGAAGAGCTTGGCCATCGCGGCCTCCTTCGCGTGGTCGGCCCCGTCGTCGTACAGCTGGGCAGCTCTGTAGACGAGCCACCGCGCGGCCTCCACCTCCGTGGCCATGTCGGCGATCTTGTGGCCGATCGCCTGGAACTTCCCTATGGGCCTGCCGAACTGCTGGCGCTCGCCGGCGTAGGCCTGGGCCAGCCGGAGCGCCTCCGTGGCAAGCGACAACGAGAGCGCCGCGACCGAGATCCGCCCGGCGTGGAGGATGTCGAGGAACTGCCGGAGACCCTCGCCCTCCTCACCGACGAGGTGGTCGTCGGGAACCCAGCAGTCCTCGAAGATCAGCTCGCGGGTGTCCGCCGCGTGCCAACCCAGCTTCTTGAGAGGCTCGCCCTTCGTGTACCCGGGGGTCCCGTCGGGCACGAAGAACGAACCGAACCTCTTGCTCCCTTCGGATCCCCCGCTCGCCGTGACTGCCAGCAGGGTGACGCCCAGCGACATCGGGGTACCCGCGTTGGTGATGAACATCTTGCGCCCGTTGATCAGCCAGCCCCCGTCCGCGCGCGTGGCGCGCGTGCGTATGCCCGCGGCGTCCGAGCCTGCGTCGGGCTCGGTCAGGCCGAACGCCCCGATGTGGGTCCCCTCGGCCAGTGGCCGCAACCAGCGCTGCTTCTGCTCCTCTGTGCCGAACGCCAGCAGCGGGAGGCTCGCGATCGTGAGGTGGGCGTTCCAGGCCGCCCCGACCGACTGGTCGGCGGCGCCGATCTCCTCCATCGCGGCCACGTAGCCGACCATCGATGCCATGGTGCCCCCGTAGCGCTCGGGGACGAGGAGCCCCATGAGGCCGAGCTCGCCCAGCTTCCCGAAGAGCTCGGTTGGGAACCTCTCCTGCTCCGACCACTCGGCTGCGTGCGGGCGGATCTCCCGCCTGGCCACGTCCCTGCAGAGGTCCCGCAGGGCCGCCTGGTCCTCGTCGAGCTCGAAGAGCACGGGAGGCCCGTCAGCTGCCCGCGGCCCGCCGGAAGTCCGGACGCCGCTTCTCGTTGAAGGCGGCAAGCCCCTCGAAGTACTCCGGCGAGCCCATGAGCGAAGCCTGCAGCTTCGCCTCCTCCTCGCACACCTCGTCGTAGCCCAGCGAGGGAGAACGGCGCATCAGGGCCTTCTGGCCCTTGAAGGCGTTCACGGGTCCGTCGGCGATCCGGCGCGCCAGCTGCTGCGCCCTCTCCATCAGGACGCTGCCGGCGACCGAGCGGTTCACCAACCCCCACTCGGCGGCCTGCTTCCCGCGGATGATGTCGGACGTGTAGGCCATCTCGAGCGCCCGGTGCTCCCCGATGAGCCGTGGCAGGAAGAAGTGCCCACCGGAGTCGAGCGCCACTCCCAGGTTCGCGAAGGGAGACGAGAGCTTGGCGTTGTCGGAGGCCAGCACGATGTCGCACGCCAGCGCGATGCCGAGGCCTACGCCCATGGCCGCACCGTTCACGGCGGAGATCGTGGGGATGGGCAGGTGGTAGAGCGCCGCCAGCATCGGGTTCACGTGGTTGTGGATGATGTCGTAGGCGTCCTCGTCGGCCGAGGCCGACGAGATGTCCCTCCCGGAGCAGAAGGCCCGTCCGGCACCGGTGACCAGCACGCAGCGCGTGCCGTCGTCCGCCGAGGCGTCGAACGCGGCCTTCAGCTCGGCCACCATCGTGGGGTTGGCCGCGTTCATCACCTCGGCCCTGTTCATGGTGATGGTGCGCACACCATCGTCGTCTTCGACGAGGATCGTCTCGTACATGGCAGCGTCCTCCCTGCTCAGCGACGGGCCTGCATGACTCGGATGAGCACGTTGCAGGTGATGGTGTCGTTCTGGTTCAGCACGTCCCACTCGAGGTCGACGATGCCGCTGACCTCGTCACGTTCCTCCAGTGCAGCGATGGTGTTGCGAACCCGGATCGTGTCGCCGATGAAGGTGGGCACCGGGTAGCGGATCCGGTCCACGCCGTACTGGGCGAGGATCGCCTCGCTGTCGGGCGGGACCACGAGACCTCCGGCGATGGCCAGCACCATCAGCCCGGGGGCCAGCCTGGTCCCGAACATCAAACCCTCCGAGTAGACGACGTCGGAGTGGATCGGGAACCAGTCGCCGGTGAACATGCACCAGTTCACGACGTCGGTCTCGGTGACGGTGCGGCCGCGGCTGATCTCGCTCTGCCCCACCTCCATGTCGTCGAAGTAGTTGTCCAGAAGTCGATGCGGCATGGCTGCCCCCTAGAGCTCAGAACTTCGGCTGGGCACGATGTCTATATCTAATTTAGGCCCTGACGAACGGTTGTCAAGAACAACCCTACCAACTGTTAGGGGCTCCGGGCTAGGGGGCGCTGTAACCGCCGTCGACCACGAGGGCCGTGCCGGTGGTCCAGGTCGAGTCCGGTCCCGCGAGGTAGACGAAGGCGCCGACCACCTCGTCGATGTCCGCCAACCGCTTCATCGGATGCCTCTCTGCCAGAGCGTCGAGGGCCTCGTCGGGCAACCCCTCGTGGATCGCGGAGCGGAACGTCCCCGGACACACGCAGTTGATCCTGATCCCCTGGGTCGCGTACTCCACGGCCGCCACCTTCGTGAGCAAGATCACCGCTGCCTTCGACGCGCAGTACGGGCCAGCGTGCGACCAGGCGGTGAGGCCGGCGACCGACGCCGTGTTGATGATGACGCCATGGCCCTGAGGCCTCATCAGGCGCAGCGCTTCGGCCATCCCGTTGAACGTCCCGACCACGTTGACGTCGAGCACCCGCCTCAGGTCTTCGACCGCGGTGTTGTGGGTACGCGCGCTCGGCGAGAGGATCCCGGCGTTGTTCACCACGACGTCGAGGCCCCCGAAGGCCCGAGCAGCGGAGTCGAACGCTTCGGAGACCTGGTGGGCGTCGGTCATGTCGGCGACTGCTGACACCACGTGCACCCCAGCGGCCTCGTCCGAGACCTCGCGGGCTACTTCCTCGAGGCCAACCGAGTCGACGTCCACGATCGCCAGCCCGCTCACGCCCTCTTGGACGAACCGACGCGCCAGAGCCCTGCCCAGGCCGGACGCGGCCCCGGTGATGAGAGCGCTGCTCCCCGCTAGCACAGCCATGTGCGACCCTCCGCTGTACGAACCAGCCTCAGGTAACACTACCAACCAATAGGTCGGAAGTTATATAGCTGCTGCGGCCTTCCTCGCACGCTCCAGGGCTGCCACCTCGGGCGACTGCTCAGCCAGCTCCCGGAGCTTGTCCTCCACCCACTCCCGCTTGGCTCGGGCTGACGCGACTGCGATCTCCATCGAGGCCAGCGGCCACGTGGAGGTGCCGTCGTCGTTGGATCTGTACCGATCGCACATGGCGAGGAACCGATCCTGCTCCGCTACGAACCGCACCAGCTGCTGGTGCTGCTCGGTGGGGCTCAGCAGGTCGAGGAAGAAGACCCTCAGCAAGAAGGGGTCCTTGCGGTGCCTGGGGGCAGGCGGGGCCTGGAGCCACCGCTCGAGCTCCTCGCGGCCTGCGGGCGTCAGGCTGTAGTTGGTCTTGGTGGGCCTCGACGAGTCGGCTGCCAGCTCGCCGGTGACGAAGCCCTGCTCCTCGAGCTGCCGCAAGGTCGGGTATATCTGGCTCGTGTTGGCGTTCCAGGTGTGCGCCACGGACCGATCGAACTCGCGCTTGAGGTCGTAGCCCGACTTCGGACCGTGGGCGAGGAGGCCGAGGAGGGCGTGCGGCAAGCTCATAGCGACCGGACGTTACCAGCGCCTCGCCTCCACTTCGTCCCTGCTCACCGGTACCGCGATGGTAGGCTAACGATCAGTAGGCTAATCATGAGGTATGGATCAGGCGATGAGACCGAGCGAGGAGACAAGGCCAGGGCATCCCCCCGCCGAGCCCGTCGACCACCACATGACGCAGGCGTTCGGGCTGGAGCTGGAGGTGATGCACTGGACCGGCGGTGCAGGTGGACCACCCCGCGACAGCGGTCCCGACGTCCGACGGTCGAGCGGCGAGGTGGTGGTGGCCATGCACGGCTTCCTCGACCACGGCTGGGCGTGGGACACCTTCGTGCCCTGGCTGGGCGACGACGTGCACCTCATCACCTTCTCCGCCCGGGGCCACGGCGGTAGCGAGTGGGCCGAGAGCTACCTGTGGAGCGAGTTCGTCGCCGACATGGCCAAGGTCGTCGAGAACGAGGCCGGCGGGCCCGCCCACGTCATGGGCCACTCGTGGGGAGGTCACGTGTGCACCGAGCTGGCGGTGCTCGCCCCCGAGCTCGTCCGCAGCGTGATCAACATCGACGGCTTCGTGCCGGGCCCACGCCCCGAACCCCCCACGATCGTCGAGCGGACGGCGGCGACCCTGTCGAGAGCGGGCGACCGCAAGCCCATGCGTCCCCGATCCACGATGGGAGAGCTCGTCGAGCGCCGCAGGCAGCTCACCCCGAGGGTGCCAGATCCGGCGATCGTCAGCTTCGTGGAGCACGGCGCGGTGGAGGCTTCCGACGGCTGGCGATGGCGCATCGATCCCCTCCTTCTCGGGCCACGCCCGTGGGAGACGACCCGATCGCACCCGATAGAGATCCTCCCCTACGTCCGACAGCTGAAGGTGCCGCTGCTGCTCGTCACCGGCGGGGCCGTCGAGGGGCCAGACCTGACCCCGGACCGCAGCGAAGCCTTCGTGGCCGCGCACGAGGACCACGTTCGACACGTGCACGTCCCCGACGCTGGGCACTACGTGCACCTTGAGCAACCCGAGCAGGTAGCCGAAGCGGTCCGCTCGCACCTGGCCCGATGAAGCCGTCGACCGTCCCAGGCCGCGTGCCCCTGCGAGTGGTGGAGCACCGAGGCGAAGACCCCCGACCGACGCTGGTGGTCCACGACCTCGGCTCCTCCCCCTCCTCGGTGACCGACCTGGCGGTGCGCTCGCCCGAGCGCCGGTGGCGCTTCCTGCACATGCGCGGCCACGGGCGTACGCCCCGCGGTCGTGGGTGGACCTACTCACTTCACGAGCAGGCCTCCGACATCTTGCGAGCCGTCGAGGTGGACAGCGCCGCGCCTACGACCGTCGCCGGCTTCGGGCTGAGCGCTGTACCGGCTGTGCTCGCCGCCGTCACCCGTCCCGAGCTGGTCACCACTGTCGCCCTGGTGCCGGGGGCCCGTCGCTGGCCCGTGAGCGACGACCCGGCGCCCCGAAGGGGCACCTGGCTCCAGGGAGCGCTCCGGTCCGACGAGCCCGAGCGGCCGCCCGACGTCAGCCCCGTCGCCACGCTCGACCCGAGCGAGCCGCTGCTGCCTGCCGAGCGCGACCTGCTGTGGGCGAGGCTCGCGGTGCCTCTCGGCGTGGTCGGCTACGCCAGCGAGGGTTGGCTCGAGGGCGCTGAGCCAGAGGCGGTGGTGGGTGAGACCGCCGATCCCCTGGCCGATCTCATGGCGCTGCTCGACGCCCTGGGAAGCTAGGGGATCGCTTCTCGACGAATGCACTGATCCCCTCGTCGAGGTCGCCACTGCGAGCCGCACGTGCGACGGCCTCTGCCTCCTGGGCCATCCGGTCGGCCAGCTCGGCCCCTGGCCTGCGCACGAGGCGCTTGGTGTCGGCCACCGCTCGCGAGGGGTAGGTGGCCAGCGCCGCTGCCAGCTCTCGGGCCCGGCCGCCAGGGTCCGGCGACACCTCGGAGACCATGCCCCACTCGAGCGCCCTCTCGGCGTCGAGGCGCATGTTCTGCAAGAAGAGCTCGGTGGCCCTCCCCTCCCCGACGAGTCGGGTCACGAGCCAGCTGGCCCCCGTGTCGGGAGCCATGCCGAGGGCGATGAAGGCAGGGACGAAGACCGTCGAGGGGTCGCAGACACGCACGTCGCAGGCGGCGACAAGCGAGAGCCCTCCCCCGGCCACCGCCCCGTGGGCGGCGGCGACCGTCGGTACGGGTAGCTCGTAGAGCCGCAGGATGGCGGCGTTGAAGACCTCCATGTCGTCCACGAGCAGTTCGAGCAGGTCTCCTCGGGCGGCCCGCTCCGAGAACGACCGCACGTCGCCCCCCACGCAGAACGCAGGGCCGGTGGCCGTGAGGACCATCGCCCCCGCCCGCGCAGCTACCTCGTCGAGGATGCGATGGAGCTCGAGGGCCATCTCGTGGCTGAAGGCGTTGCGGACCTCGGGGTCGTCGAGCGTGACCACCGCGACTCCGTCGTCGTGGAGGGTCCAGCTCACGGCGGTCATGCGGCGGAGACCTTCTTGGTCCCCGACCGCCCCCCCGAGCGGGAGGCGTCGGGGCGCTCCCGCAGGCCGTCGAGCACGAAGTCGACGGTGAGGTCGGTGATCGCGTCCACGTCGAGGGGACCCGATGCGTCGTACCAGCGGTACGCCCACTGGACCATGCCGATCGCGAGGTAGGTGATGATCTTGGGGTCGAGGTCGCGCAGCTCCCCGGAGTCCATCCCCTCCTGCAGGATCGCGACGATGATGCGCTCGTAGCCGTTGCGCTTGTCGAGTATCGCCCTGAAGGGTTCGGTCTCGACGTAGCGCATCTCCTCGAAGAAGACGACCACGTGGGCCCGGTACTTCTCGATGGAGGCGAACAGGTCGCGTATGACCCTCTGGAGCTTCTCGGAGGCTGTGGCCTCCGAGGCGTAGACCGTCTTGGCGTCCTCCAGCATGCGGTCGATGTAGACGTCGAAGATGAGCCGCAGGAACTCGTGCTTCGACGAGACGTGCGTGTAGAGGCTGGCCTTGCGGATCCCCGCGGCGTCCGCGATGTCCTGGAGGGACGTGGCATCGAAGCCGCTCTCGGCGAACAGCCGAGCTGCGATCCCGATGATCTCCTCCTTGCGGGGGGGCATGGTGCTCACGATCTTCTCTCCCGTCACCCCCGGCCACGCCGCCCTGGCTGGCTGGGATTGCGACAACTTACTGGTCGGAGCGAACTAACGGTCAATAGGGAAGAACAGGAGATCCAGCTCCCTAGCGATGCGAGAACCTGGGCTCCCGCCTCTCCAGGAAGGCGCTCACCCCCTCCACCATGTCGGCACTGCGAGCCGCCCGACCGAACTCGGCTAGCTCCACCGAATAGCCCTCTGGCCCGCCCGCGGCGAGCACGGCCCGCTTCGCCGCCCAAAGGGCCACCCGTGGCCTGGCAGCGAGCTCGGCCGCCCAGGCCAGCGCCTCCGCCCGGGCTCCCCCATCGTCGGCCAGCCGATGAGCGAGGCCCAGCTCGACGGCCTCGGCAGCGCTCAGCCGCGTGCCGTCCAGCACGAGTTGCAGCGCTCTCGCCTTGCCGACGACTGCGGGCATCCGCTGCGTCCCCCCGGCGCCGGGGATCAGTCCGAGGCCGACCTCGGGCAGTCCCATCTTCGCCGTCGGCCCCACCACCCGCAGGGTGCACGCGAGCGCCAGCTCCGTCCCACCCCCGAGGGCGAACCCGTCCACCGCTGCGATCGTCACCTGGGGGATCTGCTCGAGCATGGCGAAGGTGTCGTGCAGGGCACCCGAGATCCGCTCCGCCTCACCAGGCTCGGCGAGAGCACCCAGCTCGCTGATGTCGGCTCCGGCGCTGAACGCCCGCTCCGAGCCCCCCGCCACCACGAGCACCCTCAGGTCCTCGCGCGACGCCACCTCGTCGAGCAGGCCCCTCAACTGCTGCTGCACGGCCCTCGACAAGGTGTTCATCGGAGGGTTGTCGATCACGAGCAGCCCGACGCCCTCAACGTCGGTTCCCTCCAGGCGTACGACGACCTCGTCGCTCATCGTTCATCTCCCTTCTGGTCGGCGAAGTAGTCGGTCATGAGCGGGTTCGGCACCGCCGAGTCGTGATGGACGTGGAGGTGCGCGAGCTGGCTGTACTCGTCGATGGCGTACCGTCCCATCTCACGGCCCACGCCGGAGGCCCGGAACCCTCCGAAGGGTGCCTCAGGGTGGACGTGATGCCAGCTGTTCACCCACGTCGTTCCCGCCACGAGGCGCTTGGCAACTGCCACGCACGCCTCCACGTCGTTGCCGGTCACCCCGGCCGCCAGACCCATGTCGGTGCCGTTGGCCAGCTGCACGGCGTGGTCGAGGTCGTCATACGGGCTGACGGCCAGCACGGGACCGAACACCTCCTCGCAGGCCACGCGGCTCGAGGGGTCCACCCCGGCCAGCACGGCGGGCACCACGTAGGCGCCACCTGACAGCTCGTCGGGCAGGTCCGGGACGTTCCCTCCTGCGACCAGCTCCGCCCCGGAAGCCACGGCGTCGGCGACGTAGTCGAGCGCCCTGTCACGCTGGCCCCGGGAGATCATGGGCCCCACCTGCACCGCGGGATCCCAAGCGGGGCCCACCGCCAGGCCCGCCACCACTTCCGCCAGCTCGGCCACGATCTCGTCGTGGCGCTGCCTCGGGACGAGCAGCCGCGTGCCCGCTATGCATGCCTGACCCTGGTGGAGGAAGGCTGCGAAAGCAGCGGAACGCGCCGCCTCCCTCCCCTTCACGTCGTCGAGCACGATGTGGGCCGACTTGCCCCCGAGCTCCAGCAGGACCTTGCGGGCACCCTTCGCCGCTGCCGACATGATCTGCTCGCCGACCTGCGTCGAGCCGGTGAACGCGATCATCGCCACCCGCGGATCCTCCACGAGCGTCGCTCCCACCTCGGCCCCGCCGGTGACGATGTTGACCACGCCAGGAGGGATGTCGGTGTGGGCCCTGATGAGCCTCCCCAGCTCCAGCGCCGGGGTCGGGGCCAGCTCGGAGGGCTTGAGCACCACGGTGTTGCCGGCCGCCAGGGCGGGGCCGAGCTTCATCACGGCCATGAGCAGGGGCGCGTTGAAGGGGATGATCTGCGCGCACACCCCGTACGGGCGTCGCACGACGAGGTTCGTCGTGACCCCCGCGATCGCCGGGGTGATCTCCTCTTCCTGCGTTGCCTCCTCACCCCACGTCGCGAAGCGGTCGAGCCACGACGCCGCCACCCTCGCCAGGGACTTGGCCCTGCACTGCCCGGCGTCGTGCACCTCCGCACGCACGACCCCCTCACCGTGCTCGCGCAGCGCCGCCGCGAGCTCCCTCAGGCGCTCCGCGCGCTCGGATGCAGGGGTGGCGGCCCATGCGTCGGCCACAGCCTGAGCCGCGGCGACGGCATCCGAGACGTCTCCGCTGTCAGCCTCGGCCACCGTCGCCCACACGGTTCCAGTGCTCGGGTCGTGGACCTCACGCCGGTCTCGGCTGGTGGCCGGGACCTCGAGCCCGTCCACCTGCAAGCCGTAGTCTCCCAAGGCTGCCTCTTCCTTTCTCGTTCCTTCGGCCGGCCTGCTGGCCCGTCGCGTCTCGACCGCTCGTCGTTGCCCTACCCGCAGGTGCGGCTTGACCCCTGGTCGACTCCCGATAGACTAACCGACCGAACGGTCTGTCTGTAATACTGATCTATCGTAATCAACCAAGGAGGCAAGAAGTGCCCGCAACCATCTCGCCCCGAGCCGTCACCGAAGAGCGGATATCTGCCGAGGAGATCGCGGCGGGTCGAGACGTCAGCGCCGCCGAGCTGCAGTACGCCCCACGGGAGTACCAGGAGCTGGTGATCGGGATGCTCTGGGGGCACGCCATGGGCGAGGCCTTCGTGCTCGACGAGGAGGTGTTCGCCCACTGGGCGACCGACGCCCCGCGCGCGGAGGACCGCTTCATGGTGCTCCACACCATCGAGGAGGAGCTCTTCCACGCCCGCGAGGCCTGGCGCCGCCTGAGGGAGCTGGGTGACCTGGTCGACACGTCCGACCTCGTCCCCTACCGACCCAAGGGCTCGCGCTACGAGGGCTTCCGACACGAGACGGTCGACTGGTCGGAGTTCGCGGCCATCTCCGCCCTGACCGACCGAGTCGGCTGCTTCCAGCAGGAGGAGCAGCTCGACTGCTCGTACCTCCCCTACGCCGAGTCCATCCGGAAGGTGTACTTCCCGCTCGAGAAGGGCCATGCCGCACGGGGCCGCTTCTGGCTGCGCCAGCTGTGCGAGACCGACGAGGGGCGCCGCAGGGCCCAGTCGGCCGTGGACGTCTGGTGGCCGCGCGCCCTCGACATGTTCGGCCGCTCCGACAGCACCAGGCAGCACCGATACATCGCCTACCGCCTGAAGAAGCGCACCAACGAGGAGAGGCGGCAGGCCTACATCGAGGTGGTCGGTCCCGAGCTGGAGGACCTTGGCCTGGCCGTCCCCGACCCGCTGGTCGGGCGCAAGTACCTCTGAGCCAAGCCATGCGCCAGGCCTCGATCCCCGTCTCGCCGGCTCGACGCCAACGCGCTCCCGGGCACGCCTGAGGATCGTGGTGGAGTCCGCCCGCTGCAGGCACTGCGGCTCGGTGTGGGCCGGCGACGTCCGGCGCTGCGGCTCGTGCGGCTCCCACGAGCTCGACGCCCACGTCCTCGCCGGCACTGCCCGCGTGGTCGCCAGCACCGAGGTCCGCAGCGGGAGCACGCGTCCGGTGCCCTTCGTGGTGGTGATGGTGGAGACCGCCGAGGGGACCCGCGAGTTCGGGATCTCCGACGCCATCCTCCAGGCCGGCACGGCGGTGGTCCTGGAGGATGGCGGCGACGACCTCCCAGCGGTCGTCGCCGCTCGCAGCGCCGATGAGGTCCCGCGATGAGCTCGGCGACCCGGATCACGGGTGCGGTCACCGAGGCCTTCGTCGCCCGCTCCGAGGCTCCAGCCGACGAGCTCGGGCGGCGAGCCCTGCTGGCTGCGCTGGCAGATTCTGGCCTGGAGCTGGGCGACGTCGACCTGTTCGTGGTCGGCTCTCGGTTCGAGCACCCGTCCATCGGCCAGCGGATCCTGTCCCCCCTCGCACCCACCGGCGCGACGGTGATCAACACAGAGAACGCCTGCGCTTCCGGATCCGTGGGAATCCAGATCGCGGATGCCTACCTGCGCGCAGGGATGGCGCGGGCGGTGGCGGTCGTCGGCGTGGAGCGTCCCAGCGATCTGGGCTCCGGGGCGATCCCCCTCCCCCCGTCCGACCGGCTCGGAAGAGCGGGCGTGACCCATCCCGTCCGCTACGCGCTGGACGCCGACGAGTACTGCTCCACGACAGGCACGGATCCCCGTGCCCTCGCTTGGGTGAGCGTCAAGAACCGGGCCCACGCCGCCACGAACCCCGCCGCTCGCTTCCAGGAGGCCGTGACGTTGGAGGAGGTGCTCGGGAGCCCGATGATCTCCACCCCCCTCACCCGCCTCCAGTGCTGCGCCAACGCCGACGGCGCCGCCGCCCTCGTGCTCGAGCGGTCCCGTCGGGCCGGCGGGTCCGGCTCGGCCGTGAAGCTCAGGGCGGTCGCGACCGGATCGGGCCGACGCATCGACCGACCGCTGGAGGCCTCGATCACCGCCAGGTTGGCCGAGCAGGCCTACGAGGCCTCCGGAGTCGGTCCGAGGGACGTGGACGTGGCCGAGGTGTACGACGCGTTCAGCATCGTCGAGGTCCGAAGCCTGGAGGCCCTCCAGCTGGCCGATCCCGGCACCGCCGCCTCCAGGATCGCCGCGGGAGAGCTCCGGCTCGACGCCGAGGCCGCCCAGGGCGGCTGCTTGGTCGTGAACCCTGGCGGGGGTCTGCTCGGCCGGGGACACCCTCTAGGCGCGTCTGGAGTGGCCCAGGTCGTCGAGGTCGTCGACCAGCTCCGTGGTCGCGCCGGCGCCCGTCAGGTCCCAGGCGCCCGACTCGGGCTGGTCCACACCCTCGGGGGGAACCTTCGAGAGCTCGAGGCCAACGCCGGCGCCGTCATGGTGCTCGAAGGATGACCCCGTCGATGATCTCCCCCCTTCCGTTCCTCGCCGACCTCTACGGCCTCGACCGCAAGGGCATCGAAGCCCTTCAGCTGTCGAAGGCTCGACGCCTCCTCGCGAGGGCCATGGCCAACCCCTTCTACGCCGAGGGCCTGGCCGCCACGGGCCTGACGCCCGAGCGCCTGAGATCGCTGGAGCAGTGGCGAGAGCTCCCCCTCCTCGACAAGGCGGCGGTTACCGCCGACCAGCAGGCGGATCCGCCCTACGGCCGTCGCCTCGGGGTCCCGCGCGGGGAGGTCCGCCAGACACACATCACCTCGGGCACGTCCGGCTTCGGCCAGGAGGCGTTCGCCCTGACCGGGCGCGACCTGGAGACGTCGGGACGCACCTGGTCGGCACCCTTCGCCACCGCGGGCCTCGTGCCCGGCGAGATGATGGTCACCTTCTACCCCGTGACGTTCCTCACCTACGGACGCTCCGTCATGGAGGCGAGCCGGATCACCGGCGTCGAGGTCACCTCCATGGCGGGCGTGGAGCGGTCGTTGGCCCTGCGGCTCATGCGACACCTCCAACCCGCCGCGCTGGGCTGCCGTCCGGCGCTGCTCGGCTTGCTCGACCTCGACCTGTCGGCGCAGGGATCCTCGCCCTCCGAGGCGTTCGACAACCTCAGGGCCATCATCTGCTCGGGACTGGCCCCCAGCCAGGTCCCGGTGGTGCAGGAGCGCTGGGGGGCGACGGTCCACGAGGTGTACGGCCTCACCCAGGCAGGCGGGATCGTCGCGACCACCGGCCCGGAGGGCGCGGCACCCGACGGGGAGGCCGGCGTCATGCGCGTGCTGGAGCAGCACTTCTTGGTGGAGACGGTCGATCCGTCCACGCTCGAGCCCGTTACCGAGGGCCCAGCCGAGCTGGTGCTCACCTGCCTCGACAGGATCGCTTCGCCGGTGCTGCGCTACCGGACCAGGGACCGGGTGGAGGTCGTGCCCCCCGACGGTTGGGGTCCTCCGGTCATGGGCCTTCGCGTGGGCGCCGTGGGTAGGTACGACGACATGTGCAAGGTGCGCGGGAACAACGTGTGGCCCTCGCAGCTCGACGAGGCGCTCCTCGGCGCGCCGGGGGTCGTGGACTACCGCTGCGAGGTCGCCTTGGACCACCGCTCGGTGGACGTGATGGTCGTGAAGGTCCGCCCGATCCCGGGAGCCGACGCAGCGATCGACGTGGACGACCTACGCAAGCGGGTGAAGCTGCACACCAACGTCACCCCGCAGGTGGTCGTCGACCCCGAGCTCCCGGAACCGGGGCTCAAGCCGAAGCGCTTGGTCGACCTCCGCTCGACGTCGGCAGACGCCGTTCAGACGACGCAGGGAGCGTGATCAGATGACATCGACACCGGAGCCGGGGACGGTCCTGGGGCGCTTCGACAAGGTGGTCGAGCGCGACGCCGTCTGGCCTGTCGACTGGGCGGTCGGGCTCGACGAGCCCGAGTACCAGGACCCCGACGTGGCCTCGTCCGCCGGCTCACCGGGCATCCCGGTCCCTCCCGGTGCGCTCGTGTTCTTCTCGTTCCTGGACGACTTCGGTTGGATGGACGTCGCCGGGGTGGTGTTCGAGCGCTCGCTGGCCACCAGACGGCGGGTCCGGCAGCGCAAGCCCGTACACGTCGGCGACCGCCTCGAGGGAGAGCCCTCGATCACCGAGGTCACCGAGCGCGAGGGCCGTGACGGCATCCCCATGCGGTTCGTGACCATCTCGACCGTCTACAGGCGGGACGACGAGCCGGTGGTGGAAGAGGAAGTGACGTACGCGACGAGAGGAGCCCCATGAACACGCCGGCAACGGTCGCTGAGCTGGCGGAGCCCGGCTTCGTCCTCCCGCCGTTCCGCACCCAGCCGCTGGAGCACATCCGCATTGAGATGTTCTCGTTCGCCATGCGCGACCCCAACCCGGTCCACCTCGACGACGACTTCGCAAGGGGCCTTGGCCTGCCCTCGGTCATCGCTCCCGGCGGTGTCGCCGTGGTGGCCCTCGCCAACCTGGTCGCCCGTTGGGCGGGCCGGGAGGCGATCGAGGAGATCGACGTGCGCTTCCGCTCGCCGATACCCGTCGGAGAGCGCCTGGTCTGCACCGGCCACGTCGAGCGGGTGGACGAGGGCCGGGTGCAGGTGGCGTGCCGTGCCACCGGAGAGGGCGACGAGCTTCGGGCCGAGGGCACGATCTGGCTACGTTGCGGCCCGTGACCCCCACCGCCGAACCCGTGCACCCGGAGCGCGCAGCCCGACTGAGCCCCGACGTCCAGCGCCAGCGCATAGCCAACGCAGCCGCAGAGCTCCTCGCCGACCGACCGTTCGCAGACGTGACGGTGGAGATGCTGCGCGAGGAGCTGGGGCTCTCCAAGGGTGGGCTCTACCACCACGTCGGATCGAAGAACGAGATCCTCCTGCTGGTCTGCGACACGGCGGGTGAGGCTCTGCTGGCGTCGCTCGCCGAGGCCGCGCAGCTCCCGGTGGGCAGCCGGGCGCGGTTGGCGCTCCTCCTGGAGCGGCACCTCGACCTCGTGGAGCGCTACGGCGGGGCTCTCTGGGCATTCTTCTCGGAACGCAACCGCCTCGCGCCCGACGAGCGCGAGAGAGTGCTCGAGTGGGAGCGACGGTACCTGCGAGGTGTCGAGCAGCTCTTGGAGGAAGCCCGAGAGGAAGGGGTGCTGGGAGACGTCGACATCCAGGTCGCGGCCCACACCTTCGTGGGGGCGGCCAACTGGGTGACCCGCTGGCACCGGGGCAAGCCGTCGAGGGAGGCCATGCGCGAGACGCTCGCCACCATCCTCTTCGACGGGATGCTGCGCGACTGACCTCCGTCAGAGGTCGGGGTCCGGATCCTGCCGGTCGAACAGGAGGTTGCGCATCACCGGGCGACCGCCCACCAGGTGCTCGTCGATGATCCGTTCGACGTCGTCCTCCGACACCGCTCGGTACCAGATCCCCTCGGGGTAGACCAGCACCACCGGCCCCTCGGCGCACACCGACAGGCACCCCGACGCGGACACCCTCACCTTCTGGCGCAGGCCCCGCTCTCGGAGCTTCGCCTGGAAGGCTCGCCTGACCTGTTCGGAGCCCTGCCCCCCGCACGTGGGGTTGTCGACTGTGCAGATGAGCACGTGATGCTCGTAGGGGCGGACTCGAGCCACCTCATCACACCCCGACGGGGACCTCGACCCCCATGGCAGCGAGCTTGGTGGCCATCCTCTCGGTCGAGCGGGCGACGATCTCTTCGGCGGGCAGGTGCATCTCGGCCAGCTCCTTGGCCTTCACGGCCTCCTCGCTGAACGAGGTCCACGCGCCGTCGGTGCCGACCTTGATCTCCCTCACGAGAGCGGGCCACACGGCCTGGATGTACTCCGGGCCGATCTCGCCCGACTCCAGGCGGTCCCGCACCCTCTCCTCGCCGTACTCGGCGTGGACGGACTCGTCGGAGATGATCCCGTCGAGCACGTCACGCACGCCGTCCGCGAGGTTCTCGGAGCTGTAGATGTGGTCGAACACCACGATGGCCAGGTTCTCCGCTGCGAACTGCGTGGCCAGGCACGTCCACGTGAGGTCGTTGACCACGCCTGGAGCCACGAAGTCATCGAGGGGCATCCCCACGGGCGCACGCTCGGGCTTCTGCCTGACCACCGGGTTCTGGGCGTCGACGTAGCGGGCCTGGGCCTCCCAGGGGTCGACACCGCACTCCTTCATCAGCGAGGTGTAGAGCCTGTAGTGGCGGAGCTCGTCGGAGGCCTGGCGGCAGAGGAAGAGCTTGTCGGCCTCCTGCTCACGGTCGCCGAAGCCGCCGCCCACCTCGTGGGTCCAGCGGGCGCAGATGTCCATCGCGCGCCGCTCGGCCCACCAGATCGGCGCGATCCAGGCGACGAACGCCTCCTTGACCTCCGGAGCCATCTCGGCTGCACCTGTCCTGGCCATGAGCGGGTTCTCCTCTTGTGTCTCGACCTGACGGTGAAGACACTATATCACTCCCAATAGGTCAACATTGACATATTGAGAGTGAAAGGGAGAGATCGCCGAGGATGACCGTCCCCGGCGATCGTCCCCTCAGACGGCCCTCTGCCGGCCCTCCCAGAACGGGGCGCGGAGGTCCTTCTTGGAGATCTTCCCCAAAGCCGTCATCGGCATGGAATCGACGAACCGGTAGCTCTTCGGGCGCTTGTAGTCGGCCAACGACTGCTTGGCCAGCTCCCGCAGCTCGCTCTCGGCGATCTCCACGCCCGGCTTGGGCTGGACGAAGGCGGTGACGGCCTCGCCCCAGCGCTCGTCGGGCACGCCCACCACCGCCACCAGCTGGATGCCCGGGTGGCCGTAGAGGGCGCTCTCCACCTCGACGGAAGCCACGTTCGATCCGCCCGAGATGATCATGTCCTTCGTGCGATCGACGATCCAGATGTATCCGTCTTCGTCCCGCACGCCCACGTCGCCGGTGCGGAACCAGCCGTCGACGAACGCCTCGGCGGTCGCCTCCGGTCGTCCCCAGTACTCCCTCAGGAGCGTCTCGCCGCGCAGCTGGATCTCGCCCGGCGTGACCCCGTCGGCAGGGACCTCCTCGCCGTCGTCGACGATGCGCACCTCCATCATGGGCATCGACCGCCCGGCCGAAGAGGCACGGGGGGCCGCCTGGCCGTCAGCGCCGAGGTGGATGTCCGACGGGAGCAACACGGTGCCGATGCAGCCGGACTCTGTCATGCCGTAGGGCGAGACGAAGCGCTCGCCGAACACCTCGATGGCGCGGGGCAGGAGCTTTGCCGGCATCGGGGATCCTGCGTAGAGCACGGTGCGCAGGGCGCTCAGATCCAGGTCTTCCACGCCGGGCACCCCGAGTATCAACCCGACCATGGTGGGGACGAGCGGGAGGTGGTTGATCCCCTCCCTCGCCGTCACCTCTATGACCTTGGCGGGGTCGAAGTCCATCACGTACGAGGTGGCTCCCAGCGTCAGGCCGTAGGCGGCAGCGCCGTTCCACCCGCCCGCCAGGAAGAGAGGTAGGCACACCATGTTGCGGTGCCTGGGTGAGTTCCCCCATGCAGACCCTGCTAGCAGCGACGCCAGCGCATGGCTGTGCTGGGTGATGAGCGCACCCTTCGGGGTGCCGGTCGTGCCCGACGTGTAGCCCAGGGTGAACGGAAGCGATCCGTCGACCTTCACCGGGTCGGCCACAGAGCGGCCCGCCGACAGGAAGGTCTCGTAGTCGAACGAGGCCCCGTGGCCCTCGCCCATCCCCAGCACCAGCTTCACGGCCTCGTCGGCCCCAGCTTCGCGGGCGCTCTCCTCGAAGGGGGCGTCGACGACCATGGCGCTCATGGCCGAGTCCGAGATCTGGAAGGCCAGCTCCCGGGGAACCAACCGGGTGTTCAGCGGCACCAGCACCAGCCCCGCCTTGGCTGCGGCCAGGTAGAGCTCGAGGATCCGGTGGGTGTTGCGCGACAGCACGCCGAGCCTGTCGCCGGGCGCCATGCCGGAGTCGAGGAGCGCGCAGGCGAGCTTGCGCACGCGCTCGTCCAGCTCCGCCCACGTGAACGTCCTGCCCTCCCCCACGTCCACGATGGCCTGGTCGCCGGGGCGCGAGCGCGCGTGGACGGTGGTCACCTGCGAGAGGTCCATATGGGTTCAGGTAGCTCCTACTCGACGCTGCTCGTTGGACCAGAACTGGTCTCGCAGCGAAGCCTTCTGGATCTTGCCCGTCGCGGACTTGGGGAGGCTGTCCACGAAGTGCACCGCCTTGGGCAGCTTGTAGTGGGCGATGAGCGGACGGCACGACTCGATGAGGTCCGACTCGCTCACGCTCTCGCCGGGCTTGAGGACGACGAACGCGGTGACCGCCACGCCCCAGAGCTCGTGGGGCACGCCGATGACGGCGGCCTCGAGCACGGCGTCGTGGCGGTAGAGCGCCTTCTCCACATCCGTGGAGTACACGTTCTCACCGCCGCTGACGATCATGTCCTTCTTGCGGTCGACGACGTAGATGTAGCCGTCGGAGTCCATGTAGCCCGCGTCGCCGGTGTGGAGCCAGCCCCCTCGCAAGGTTTCCTCGGTCAGCTCGGGCTTGTTCCAGTAGCCCTTCATCACGTTGGGCCCCCAACCGCAGATCTCGCCCACCTCGCCGACGGGCAGCTCCTCGTCGTCCTCGCCGACGATCTTGCCGAGGCAGAGGTGCTGGGCACGGCCGCCGGAGAGCAGTCGATTGCGCTCGGCCTCGGAGGCTCCCTCGGCTAGGCCACGCCTGTAGTCCTCCACGGACAGGTACGTGAAGTGGTGTGCGGCCTCGGTCTGGCCGAAGTACTGCACGAAGTCGCAGCCGAACGCCTCCTTCGCGGCCCGCACGGTGTCCGGCGAGATCGGGGCGCCCCCGAGGCCCATCAGCTCCAGGCGGCTCAGGTCCCGTGGCTCGCGCCGCTGGAGGTCGAGCATGAGGTTGAGCATGGTGGCCACAGGGACCGTCTTGGTCACCTTGTGCTTCTCGATCAGGTCGAGGCAACCGTCCGGCGTGAAGTCCATGATCACGACCGTCCCACCCACGTACCAGTAGGGAAGGGCCATGTTCAGCACCACGTGGAAGAGGGCGCCGGTGACCAGGTAGATGTCTTCGTGGCCCACCTTGTCGGCCACCAGGAGGTTGACGATCTGGGCGAAGTTGTTGGCGTGGGTGAGCATCACGCCCTTCGACATCCCCGTGGTGCCGCCGGTGTAGCAGATCCAACAGACGTCGTCGGGTTCGATGGGTCGGGCGGTGACCGGGGCCTCCGGCGAGGCCGCCGCGAGCAGCTCCTCGTAGTCGAGGTCGAATCCGTGGCCCTCGCCGAACCCAACGATCTCCTTCACTCCGGTGAGCCGGTCGCGGATCGACCTGATGGTCTCCGCGTACTCGACGTCGCAGAGGAGCACCTCGGCTCCCGCGTCGTTGATCACGTACACCAGCTCCTCGGGAGCGAACCGGTAGTTCAGCGGCGAGTAGATGATGCCGGCCTTGGCGCAACCGAAGAGCGCCTCCACGCAGTTGGGCCGGTTCCTGGCCAGCAGGTTCACTCGATCGCCCTGCTGCACCCCCAGGCCCGTCAGGGCGTTGGCCACCCGGTTGGCCCGCTCGTCCAGCTGGCTCCAGGTGAGCGTCGCCCGGTCCTCGTACAGGACCGCCGGCTTGTCGGGGTACTTCGCTGCGTTGAGATGAGGGATGTCGCCTGTAAGCAGCATCTCGCGCTCCTCTGCTCTTCGCTCCTCACACCACGGGTGTGACCTATGGCCCACCCTATTTGCCCTACCGGTCGGTAGTCAAGGGCGGATGTATTACGAGCCACGCCCCCCTTGCGCCCACAAGGGCTGGAGGGGCATGAGACCACCTCCGAGGACGTTCCCCCCGTCGACGTAGAGGACGGCCCCTGTCACGTAAGAAGCCGCAGGAGAAGCGAGGAAGGTGACGGCGTCGGCGACCTCCGACACCTCGCCCAAGCGCCCTGCGGGGATCCCGCCCACGAGCGCCTCTCCCACCGCCGCGTCGTGCAGCATCTCCTCCTGGGCGCCCTTGGTGGCGAAGAAGCCAGGGGCCACGGCGTTCACCCGGATGGCGGGCGCCCACTCCACCGCGAGGCTGCGGGTGAGGTTTGCGACACCTGCCCGGGCGGCCGCCGAGTGCGCCACGCCAGGCCCACCCCTGTCGATCTGGTTCGACATCACGGTCACGATGCAGCCTCGCTCCATGTGGGGGCGCACGGCAGACATGGTGAGGAAGGTCCCGTTGAGGTTGAGGTCCACGACGGCACGCCACCCCCGCGGGGAGATGTCCCGGGCCATCGCCGGGAACTGGCCGCCGGCGTTGTTGACGAGGATGTCGACGCCGCCCATCTCCGACACCAGGCCCTCCACGGCCACACCCAGCTCCCCCTCATCCCGGATGCTCGCGCTCGCCCACCATGCGCTGCCCCCTGCCGAGCGGATCTCCTCGACCGTCTCCACCAGCGGCTGGCGGCGACGGGCCAGGACCCCCACGGACGCCCCCAGGCCGGCCAGGCGGCGGCTGATCGCCCTTCCGAGCCCGGTGCCACCCCCCGTCACGATCGCCCTCCGACCCTCGAGGAGCCCGCTGGCGAAGGGGCCGGGCCCCAGGAGCTCGGCCTGGCTCACGTGAGGACGACCCCCCCGTCGACCACCAGGACCTGCCCGGTCAGGAAGGAAGACTCGGGAGCCAGCAGAAAAGCGACTGACCCGGCAAGGTCGTCCGGGTGCATGTCGCGGCTGATCATCCGCTGCGCGCGGACGCGCTCGGAAAGCCCACCGAGGGCGTCACCGGCCAGCTCGTTCGACCCCTCCGACAGGGTGAAGCCGGGAGCGACAGAGTTGACCCGCACGCCGTCGCGACCCATCTCGCGCGCCAGCGACCGGGCGAGGGCGAGCACCGCGCCCTTCGATGCCACGTAGTGGGCGATCCCGGCCTCGCCCCACATGGCCGCGGCAGAGGCGACGCACACCACCGACGCGTCGGAGCGCTTCCCGGCCTCTCTCAGCCACGGCGAGAACGCCCGCACGGTCGACCAGACGCCCCGGACGTTGACGGCCATCACGCGATCCCACTCCTCCACGGGGATCTGCTCGAAGCGCTTCAGCTCCAATCCCGCGTAGATCGCGGCGTTGCAGACGACGCCGTCCACCCCTCCGAAGGCCTCGGCGACCTCGCCGGCGGCGCGGTCCATGCCGTCGGCGTCGAGCACGTCGACCTCCAGGTGCACCAGCCGGGCGGGATCGTGGGGCCTCGACGGTGCACCCGGCCCAGCGGCACGGATGTCGAGCGAAGCGACGCGGGCCCCCTCGTCGAGGAGCCTCTCGACGACCGCCGCGCCTATGCCACGCCCGCCGCCCGTGACCACCAGCGAGCGTCCGGCGAGCCGCGTGCTCAACTCCCGCTCCCCGAGGTCTCCCCGTGGGAGCCCTGCGGTCCCGCCATGCGACCCCTGGAGATCAAGGCGCGGGCCACTGCCACGACCGAGCCCTGGGCCCGCACCTCGGCGCGGACCTCCACCCGGCGCTCGAAGACACCGACGACGTCGGCAGAGGCCACCAGAGGGCCCGACCGAGCCGGCTCCAGGTAGCTCACCTGCAGCTCGGCCGTCGCTGAGCCCTGGCCCAGCGCGTCGGTGGAGCCTGCGGCCTGGGTCAGGGCCGCGTCGCACAGGGCCGCTATGGCACCCCCGTGCACCCAGCCTTCCCTGTTGCCGAGGCGCGCCAGATCGGTGGCCCCGACCCTGGCCACGCCTCCGGCAGCCTCGAGCACCTCGAAGCCGAGCGTGTCGTAGACGGTCTCAGGGACGTACAACGGATTCAGTCCAGCCTCTCGATGATCGTGGCGTTCGCCATGCCGCCGCCCTCGCACATGACCTGCAAGCCGTAACGGCCTCCGGTGCGCTCCAGCTCGTGCAGCAGCGTCACCAGCAGCCGGGTGCCCGAGCAGCCCACCGGGTGGCCGAGCGCCATGGCACCGCCGTTCACGTTCACCTTCTCCGGATCGGCACCGGTCTCGGTGAGCCAGGCGCCGAGCACGGCTGCGAAGGCCTCGTTCACCTCGAACAGGTCGATGTCGTCCATGCCCAGCCCGGCTCGCTCGAGCACCTTGAACGTCGCCGGCCAGGGGGCGGTGAGCATGAGGACGGGGTCGTCGGCGGCTATCGCCAGCTCGACGATGCGTGCGCGTGGGCGGAGCCCCAGGGCTTCCGCACGCTCGGGGCTGGTGACGAGGACCGCCGCGGCGCCGTCGGAGATCTGCGACGAGCTCCCTGCGGTGTGCAGGCCGTCGGCGCCGAACGCCGGCCTCAGGTTGGCGAGGGTCTCGAGCGAGCTGTCGGGACGTATCCCCTCGTCCTGGGTCACGAGGGTGGTGCCGTCGCCGTCAGGTGAGGGAGCTTCCACCGCGACGATCTCCGCGTCGAAGCGTCCCTGGTCGCGGGCGGTGGCAGCCCTTCGGTGCGACTCCACCGCCAGAGAGTCGAGATGGGTGCGGTCGAAGCCCCACTTCCTCGCGATGACGTCGGCCGACTCGCCCTGGCTGATCACGTCGTCGGTCACGCCGTAGCGCTCCCTCATGGCCGTCCCGTACGGCAGGCCGGGACCGTTGAGGGCGTTGGAGAACATGGGGACCCTGCTCATCGACTCCACGCCCGCCGCCACGGCCATGTCGTACGCACCCGCCAGCACCCCCTGGGCGGCGAAGTTGACCGCCTGCTGGGCCGATCCGCACTGTCGGTCGACCGTCACCCCCGGGATGCTCTCGGGAAACCCCGCTCCCAGGGCGGCGTTGCGAGCGATGTTCAGCGACTGCTCGCCCACCTGGAGCACGCAGCCCATCACGACGTCATCGATCGCCGCCGGGTCGATGCCCGAGCGCTCCACGAGGGCGGCCAGGCTCCGGGCGGCCAGGTCCACGGCGTGGACCTGGCTCAGGGCGCCGTTCCTGCGCCCGAGCGGGGTCCTCACTGCCTCGACGATCACGGCTTCGGAGGGTCGGTTCCTCAAGGTCATCTCTCGCTCCCTTCTGGAAGGCCCGTGCAGCGACGCGACGTCGGGAGTCGCTGCGAGGGACAGGATCGGCGTTCGTCGTTCAAGCTGTGCTCGACAGGTAGGAGGCCTGCACCTCCGGGGCGTCGCGGAGCTCCCCGGCGCTGGCGCTGAGGGCTATCCGGCCACCTTCGAGCACGATGCCGTGCGAGGCGTGCTGCAGGCCGACCTCCACGTTCTGCTCCACCAGCACCACCGCCACGTCGGAGAGCCTCGGTAGCAGCGACTCGAAGATCTGCTCCACCACGAGAGGGGCCAACCCCAGCGACGGCTCGTCGAGGAGCAGCACCCGGGGCTGCATGATGAGGGCCCGCGCTATGGCGACCATCTGCTGCTCGCCGCCCGAGAGGGTGGCGACGTCGCGCTGGCGCAACGAGTCGAGCTTCGGGAACACCTCGATCATCTCCTCGACGCGCTCACGGCGGTCGGCAGCGGGAGCACCCACCGATCCGAGCGACAGGTTCTCCATCACCGTCATGCCCCCGAAGAGACGTCTGCCCTCGGGTACCCAGGCCACGCGGTGCCGGCGCGCCAGCGCCACCGGATCCACACCGGTCACGTCCACATCGGCCACGCTCATCGTGCCGCCCAGCACCGGTAGGAGGCCGACGAGCGTCGACAGCAAGGTCGTCTTGCCCGCCCCGTTCGGACCCAGGACGGCGAGCACCTCTCCCTCGCCAACCGTCAGTTCGATGCCCTCGAGCACGGGGCGCCCCCCGTAGCCGCACGCGAGGCCCTCAAGTCGCAGCACTGGTCGACCTCCCTGAGGTTCCGAGGTACGCCTCCACCACTCGCTGGTTCGCAGCCACCTCCTGCGGAGAGCCCTGCGCTATCAGCTCTCCGAAGTCGAGCACGGCGACGTGGTCGGAGACGCCCATCACCAGACCGAGGTTGTGCTCGACGAGCAGCACGCCCATGCCCCGCTGGGAGCAGAGGCGAACCAGCAGCTCGCCGAGCACCTCGGTCTCGGCGCTGTTGAGGCCTGCTGCGGGCTCGTCGAGCATCAGCAACCTGGGCTCCGCGGCCAACGCCCTCGCGATCTCCAGCAGCCGTCGCTGCCCGTAGGAGAGCTCGTTGATGCTCGCATCGGCGAGCTCGACCAGGCCGACGAGCTCGAGCACCTCGGTCGCCCGCTCACGCAGGTCGCGCTCCTCTGCAGCGCGGCGGGGGCTCCCGAACACGTCCTCCAGGAAGGTGGACGAGCCGAGGAGGTGGGCTCCCACCAAGACGTTGTCGCGAACGCTGAACCCGGCGATGGGCCTGGACGTCTGGAACGTCCGGGCGATCCCCAGGCGGGCGATCTGCTCCGGGGCCATGCCCGAGATGGTCCTGCCCTCCCAGCGGACGAGTCCCGCAGAGGCCCGGATCTGACCCCCGATGAGGCCGAACAGCGTGCTCTTCCCTGCCCCGTTCGGGCCGACGAGGCTGGTGATGTGCCCGGTCGGGACGTCGAGGTCGACGTCGGACACGGCGTGCACCCCGCCGAACGACTTCGACAGCCCCCGAACCTCCAAGGTCGCAGGGTCGGTGGAGGCAGGTCGTCGCCCGTCTCCGGCGGACGGTTCGTGCCGGCGGGCCGAGGCAGGGACTTGGGCTGGCGCGCTCCCCCCGTTCGATGCGGAGACCACCACGGGCGCGGTCGAGGGCTCGCGCAGGGGCGCCGACGCCTCGCCGTCGAGCCCGGAAGCAGCCTCGGCCTCGGCGTGCTCCGACCTCCGGCGGGCGAGCCGACGGGCACGACGGCTTCGCCACTCCAGCACCGAACCCCTCACGTTCTCGGGCACGAACATGAACAAGGCGACCAGCACGATCCCGAAGACGAGGTCGAGGTGCTCGTTCACCTGCTCGAACACCAGGGGTATGAGCGCAAGCACGCCGGTGGCCACGAGCGCGCCCCCGATGGTCGCTCCTCCGACGATGACGTACACCACCATCTCGATCGACGCGACGAGGCCGAACGAGTCGGGGTAGAGGAACCCGCTGCTGAAGGCCAGCAGCCCTCCACCGAGAGCGGCGTACCCCGACGAGATCACGAAGGACTGGGTCCGGGTGGACCTCGAGGAGATCCCGAGGGCTCTCGCCGCGTCCTCGTCGCGACCCACCGCCCGCATCGCTCGACCCCGACGCGAGCGCAGGTAGCGAGAGGCGGCGAAGGCGCCCACGAGGGCCACGCACCACACGACCGCGAACCCCTGCGCGTCGGTGCGCATGGTCCACCCGCCGACCTCGAACAGGTCGACGGGAAGACCGTTGTCGCCGCCCGTGAAGGTCCTCATCTGAGCGATGAGGCTGGTGCCGATCACCGCGAGGGCCAGCGTGGCGATGGCGAAGTAGAGGCCCGAGACCCGGTTGAGGACCCGCGCGATGAGCCAGCCGACGACGCACGAGACCACCACCGCGGAGACGAGCGCCAGCAGTGGCGGCCACGACCACCTGCCGGTGGCCACGGCCGTCCAGTACGCGCCCAGGCCGTAGAGGAAGCCCTGGCCGAGGTGGAACTGGTGCGAACCACCGATCACGAGGGCCAGGCCGACGACCGCTATGGCGATGCAGCCTGCCGTGACGAGCTCTCCCACCAGGTACTGCCGGTTCAGCGGTCCGGTCACGAGCATGTACACGCCCAGGAGCACGACGGCCCCCGCCACCAGGGCCACGACGTTGCGCCTGCCAGCGGCGCTCATGCCACCCTCCTCACGAGCAAGCCCTGCGGACGGAAGAGCAGCGCCGCGATGAGCACCACGAAGACCACCGCGTCCTGCCAACCTGCTCCCAGGTAGGCCACCGAAGCCTGCTCCAGGAGACCGAGCAGCAGGCCCCCCACCACTGCGCCGAAGCGCCGGTCGAAGCCACCCACCACCGCGGCGACCAGGCCCTTCAGGCCGAGCAGCGTGCCGCCGCCTGCCGTCATGAAGATCACGGGAAGGGTGAGGAAGCCCGTGAGGCCGGCGATCGCTCCGGATATCGCGAACGCACCCGCTATGACGAAGCCGGCGGGGATCCCTAGGGTGCGCGCCATGGGTGCGTCGACGCCCACCGCTCGCATCATCCAACCCATGCGGGTGCGGGTTTCCATAAGGAACACGGCCAGGGCCACGAGCACGAGGCCCGCCACCACGTAGATCGCCTGACCCGAGAGCACGGCCCGGTCGTAGAAGACCGAGAACGAGGTGGGCGCTCCAGGGAACACCGGGAGCGAGTAGATGTTCGTTCCCCACATGATCCGCGCGATCCCGTGTATCACCAGCGCCAACCCGAACGTCATCACGGCAACCCGCAGCGGATCGGGCGACCGCATGTGGCGCACGAAGACCAGATCGATCAGCACCCCGCTGGCCGCCGCCACCGCGACGGCGACGGGGCCGGCCACCAGAAGCGGCCAGCCCCAGTCGCTCACGAGCGTGTAGCCCACGAGGGAGCCGAGCATGATCTGCTCGCCGTAGGCGAGGTTCAAGAGCTTGGTGGATCGGTAGAGGACGCTGAACCCCAGCCCGGCGAGGGCGTATATCGCCCCCGCCAGAAGGCCGGAGACCAGGGTGGCTACCAGCAGCTCCACTTGCTCGGCGCTCCTGGTGCTACTGGGTGCGCAGGTTCAGCGGGTCGTAGAGGTGCCAGGCACCACCCCGGAACACGCCCAGGAGGATCTCCTGCGAGGTGATCCCTCGGCGCTGCGACTCCGAGAACGTGTAGATGCCCATCGCCGCGGGGAAGTCCTCGAGGTTCTCGATGTACCGCACGATCTCCTGCGGCGAGCCGTCTGTCTCGTTGGCCGCCGTCGCCAGGATGATCGCCCCGTCGTAGGCGTGGGCACCCAGCACGTCGGGTGCGACCGACGGTGCGATGCGCTGCGCCGTGTCCACGTACTCCTTGGCGGAGTCGTAGCAGAGGAAGTCCTGGCTCAGCTCGCCGGTGATCACGCCGAGGGTGCAGAAGCCCGCCACGAGGATCTTGTCGTCGCTGACCCGGCCGTTCATGGCGTTGGCCACGAACGGGACGCCCTGGCTGTGCACGGCGACCGCAGGCATCGTGAGACCGGCCTGCTCGAAGGCTTGGGCGGCCACGACGCCGCCGCCACCGCTCACGCAGACGAAGACGAAGTCCGCGCTGCGGTCGATCTCGGCCATCTGCGGAGCAGCCGACTGCGCCGTCGCCTGCATCGTGTTCGTGCCGATCACCTCGATGCCGTGGCGGACCTGGGCGTCCTGCCCGGCCCACTCGCGGCACGGCTCGCCGGTGACGTCCTCGGTGGTGACGATCCAGGCGGTGCTGTAGCCCTCGCCCGCACCCCACTCGAACACTGCGTCGAGGACGTCCTCGGTCACCGGAAGACCGGAGAACATGTACTCCTGGCCGTTCATGTCACGACCGCCGTAGGCCCCACCGAGGATCCACGTGGGGATCTGGTCGCGGGCGATCATCGGGGCCACGGCCTCGGTCGCCGCTCCCAGCGGGAAACCGACCATGACGTCGACGCCGTCGCTCTGCACCAGCTTCTGGTAGCAGGCCCGGGCAGCCTCGGGGTTGGTCTCGTCGTTGCACACCACGGCCTCGACCGTCCGACCGTGGACCCCGCCACGGTCGTTGAGCACGGCCACGGCCGCTTGGACGCCGGCTTCGGTGGTCTTGCCCAGGAACTCGTAGTTGCCGCTCAACGACGTGACCACGCCGATCTTGAACGGCTCGGACGAGCCACTCGGGCTCGTGTCCCCGGTGCTCGTGTCATCGCCGCTGCTGCAGGCCGCTGCGACGAGGACGCAGGCGAGCAGCAGGGCCCCGATCTTCATTGCGCTTCGCTTCATCTGGGTCCTCCAGTCTTCCCCAACTGGGGTCCGGTCAAACCGACCGGTCGGTAGTGCAGTCATGATGCACCTATCAGTCGGCCGCGTCAAGGGACGATCACCCCAGCGGCCGGATCTCGGGGTGAACGTCGGCCTCCTACCCCTTCGTGAGAGCTCATACGCACTGGTAGCCCCCGTCGACGGTGATCACGGAGCCCGTCAGGTACGACGCCGAGGGCGACGCAAGGAAGAGGTAGGCCCCCGCCAGCTCGTCGGAAGCGCCCCACCGCCTCAACGCCACGTGGTCGAGGATCCTGCGCTCGAGCTCGGGGTTGGCCTTCCAACCCTCCACCAGCGGTGAGTCGAACCAGCCCGGGCTCACGGCGTTGACGCAGATCCCCACCGGAGCCAGGTCGAGCGCGAGGGCCTTGACCAGCCCGATCACGCCGGCCTTGCTCGCCGAGTAGGCGCTCAGGCCGCGCCTGGGGCGTTCCCCGAGCACCGAGGCCGTCACGATGACCCGGGACCCGGCCTCCATCGCCGGTATCGCTGCCCGTACCCCCAGGAAGACCCCCGTGAGGTTCACGTCGATGATCCGCCGCCACACGTCCACGTCCATCTCGGTCGGACGAGCCACCACGGGCGAGATCCCGGCGTTCGCCACGAAGGTGTCGATCCCTCCCCAGGTCTCGCGCACGGCGCTCACGACGGCTTCGTTGCCGGCTTCGGAGGAGACGTCGGCGGGGCAGATCAACGTCCGGTCGTGGCCCAGCTCGGCCTGGAGGCCCTTGAGCTGCTCCTCGCTGCGCGACACGAGGGCGACACGGGCCCCCACGCGGTGGAACTCGGCGGCCACGATGCGGCCGAGTCCCCCGCTGGCGCCCGTCACCACCACCCGCAGGTCCGCGAGGTCGTCCACAGAGGTTGCCATCCGCTCCCCTTTCACATGGCGAGCAAGCAGTCACCCTACCGGTTGTTAGGACGACTTTGTCATATCCCAGGGCGGGAGGCAACGCCCTCGATGGCTACGGTGTCGCTCGCCTCAGGCCCAGATCGCCCGGCCGACGCGCAACAAGCCGGCAAGGTCGGCCACGTCGCCGTCGAGCACCGGGGCCGTGGCCACCAGCTCTGGCGAGCAGCTCAGCTCGCCGAGCTGCTCGGCCTCTCGCGACGCCACCACCCGGTAGTTCAAGAAGCTCTCGCCGACCTCCCGCAGGACCCTCTCGAGCCGATCGGCCGGGCCGAGGGCCGAGGCCGAACCCCTCAGGACCTCCGCCGCCACCTCGGCGCTTCGTTGGGAGAGCGCTTCCGCGACGACGGTGGCACCTGGTCGGAGGAAGTAGTCGGGCAAGACCTTGTTGAGCACCACCGCTCCCAGGTGGAAGCCCCGGGAGCCCAGGGCCTCCATGAAGAACTCGGCCTCGCGCACCGGGGCCTCCTCGAGCGTGGTGACCACCACGAAGGTGGTGCGCCGATCCTCGAGGGTGCGGCTGACCGCTCGTGCCCTCTCCACGAAGCCGTCGTACATGGTGGAGAAGAGGATGAAGAACTGGCCGACGTCCTCGAGGAACTGCGAGCCGAGGATTCGATCGGCCAGGTGGTAGAAGGGCCGTGACGCCGTGTTCACCCAGCGCGAGCGGTACGGGGTGATCAGCCAGCGCAGCAGGCGGCTGCTGAAGAACTCGGCCATCCGCTCGGGCGCCTCGAGGAAGTCGATGGCGTTGCGGGTGGGAGGCGTGTCCACCACGATCAGGTCGTAGCGACCCGAGCTGTGGATCTCGTAGAGCCTCTCCATGGCGATGTAGTCGTGGCTGTGGGTGAACTTCCCCGTGATGTTCTGGTAGAGGGGGTTGGCCAGGATGCTGTCGCGGGTGGCCGGGTCGGGTGCGTGCGCCCGCACCAGGCCGTCCCACGACTCCTTGGTGTCGAGCATGGCCGCCCACAGCTCGCCGCGAGGCTGGACCCCTGCCGCTCGGAGGAGCTCGGGAGGCACCTGCGTCTCCAGGTTGCCGAAGCGCTCCATCCCCAGCGCCGCAGCCAGGCGGCGGGCGGGGTCGATGGTGACGACCAGGACCTTCCCGCCCAGCTGGGAGGCGGCCATCGCTCCGAGCGCCGCCGCTGTCGTGGTCTTGCCCACCCCGCCCGCACCGCAGGCGATGACCATCTCCTTGCTGGCGAGCAGCTCCTCCAGGCGCGACTGGTCCCCCGGGCTCAACTCCTCAGCTCCTGGCCCAGCTCGTCGCCCAAAGACTCCGCGAGGGTGTGGGTTGCGCGCAGACCGTGCGACCGGGAGAAGAGGTGGGGAAGGTAGAGGAGCGGCAACGAGCCGACACCGGCCCGCAACCTGGTGAGGTGCTCTGCCCTGGTCCGGCGCAGCGTCACGGCGAGCCTGGCCGCCTGCAGCACGGGCTCCACGTCGCCGCCGGCCGCTCGGGCCAGCCCGGCCGCCACCTCAGCCGTCCCCAGCAGCTCGAAGACCTCCTCTTCACCCCTGCCGAAGAGCTCGGGGAGCACCTTGTTCACCACCACCGCGGCGATGTCCACCTCGGTCTCGGCCCTGATCCGCCCAATCAGCTCGAGGGTCTCCACCACCGGCATCTCCTCGGGGGTGCACACGAGCACCGCGCCGGTGGAGTCGGGGTCGGCCAGGAGCTCTGCCATCCAGGCGGTCTGGTCGCGCACCCGACCCACCTTGACGAGCTCGGCGATCGCCTGAGGAGCCGAGAGCTGGCTCACCACGTGGCCCGTGGCAGGGGCGTCCACCACGACCAGGTCGTAGTGGCGCTCCCGCACCTCCCACGCGAGCTTGCCGACGGTGAGGATCTCCTTCACCCCCGGAGCGGCGTTGGCCACGAAGTCGAGGCTCCGGGCGAGCGGGCCCATCCTGGCCAGGAACGGGATGCCCACCTGGGTGCGCAGGTACTCGCGCAGAGACTCCTCGGTGCTCATCGCCATCGACCACAGGTTCGGGGCCAGCTCTCGGGCCTCGAAGCCGTCGGGCGACGTCTCGAAGACGTCGCCCAGGTCGCCCTTCGCGTCGACCTCGCAGATGAGGGTCCGCTTCCCCCGGCTCGCCGCAAGCATCCCCAGGGCTGCGGTCACCGCCGTCTTGCCCACGCCCCCCTTGCCGGTGACGAACAGGAGCCGTCGATCGAGGAGCGGAAGGGGGCGCTCCTGGAAGCTCAGGCGCCGAACCCCATTCGACGCTCGCTCGCCGGCCCCAGCTCCACGTACGCGATGCGATCGGAGGGCACGCCGAAGCGACGGCCGTTGCGGTCGGTGAGCCAGAGCACCCGGCCGGACTCTGCCAGAGCCGAGTCGATGTCGGCGCGCACGGCGTCCGCGTCGACGTCGCCGGGGAGCTCGAGGTCGATCTCCTTCATGGTGTGGATCACACCGATGCGAACGTCCATGAGTCCTCCGAGTGCCCGAGCTACTGAACCTTGAGGCCCGGATGGTAGCGGCGGGTGGGGGCCAGCTCTTCGTCGACGCGTCGGGCGATGTCGCGGAACGCCTCGGCAGCCTCGCTCTCGGGCTGGACCGCCACGATGGGTCGGCCGCTGTCGCCCCCCTCGCGCAGGGCCTCCACGAGCGGCACCTGGCCCAGCAGGGGCACCTCAAGGCGGTCGGCCAGGTCGCGCCCGCCACCCGCTCCGAACAGCTGGTAGCGCTTCCCGTCGTCTCCGGTGAACCACGACATGTTCTCGATGACCCCCTTGACCTCGAGGTTCACCTTGGCGGCCATGAAGGCCGCCCGCTGCGCAACGCGCTGTGCGGCGGGCTGGGGCGTCGTGACCACGTAGAGCTCCGCCCTGGGAAGGAACTGGGCGAGAGACAGGGCTATGTCGCCGGTGCCCGGCGGAAGGTCCACCACCAGGTAGTCGGGGTCGTTCCAGTGGACGTCGGTGAGGAACTGCTCCAGGGCCTTGTGGAGCATCGGTCCGCGCCAGATGACCGGCTGGTCCTCCTCCACGAAGAAGCCCATGGAGATGCAGCGCACCCCGTAGCGCTCGGGGGGGACGATCATCTCGTCGACGATGTCGGGGGGCTCGGTGACCCCCAGCATCCTGGGGATCGAGAAGCCCCACACGTCCGCATCCACCACCGCCACCGAGCTGCCCCGTTGGGCCAGGGCCACGCCCAGGTTGGCGGTGACCGAGGACTTGCCCACACCCCCCTTGCCCGAGGCGATCAGCAGCACGCGGGTGCGCGACGCCGGATCGGCGAAGGGGATGGAGCGGCGAGGCGGGGGAGCCTGCCCTTGGGGTGGGTGTGGGGCGTGAGAGTGGTCGCTCATCGGCGTGGGCCCGGCTCCTGTGACGAATTTCTCCTATGGCCGTAGGTAGAATACCGACGTGGCCGACCCTCCCCTCACGCCCACCGAGTTCTCCTCAGCGGTGACCGCCATATCGGCCGCCTTCGGCGACCCGACCCGGCGTAACATCTTCCTGCTGGTGCGCGAGCACGGCGAGGGCGTGACAGCCGCCGAGGTCGCCGAGCAGTTCGATCTGCACCCCAACGTCGCCCGCCACCACCTCGACAAGCTGGCAGGGGGTGGATACCTGGAGGTCGACATCCCCAAGGACGGTCGTGGGGGCGCCGGCCGACCTTCGAAGCGCTACCGGGCGGCCCCCGAGCACGCCGAGCTCGGCATCCCGGTTCGGCACGACGACCTGCTCGTGGAGTTGCTCGGGCGCACGATGGCCCTCCTCCCCGCCGAGGTGGTGGAGGCGGTGGCCACCGACGTGGGCGTGGACTACGGGCGGGCGATGGCCCGCTCGATGGGCGAGCCCGGCGAGGGACACCGCTCCCTGCAGACGGCCTTGCACGCCGTTGCCGACGCCCTCACCGCCCACGGCTTCGCCGCCCACGCCGAGCGCAGGGACGACGGCCTGCGCATCGTGTCGGAGAACTGCCCCTTCGGCGGCACAGCCCTCGCCCACCCCGTGCTCTGCGCCGTGGACCAGGGGATCGTCAAGGGGATGGTTGCCGAGCTGTACGGCGAGACCTCGCCAGAGCTGGAGAGCTCGCTCACCACGGGCGACGACGTGTGCGTCACCGCCGTGGAAGCCTGAGGCCGCGAAGCCGAGGGGTGGGGCAGCCTCGATCGTGACACCCGCACCTGCGAACCCGTCGCCGGAGAGGCGTGCGGAGCCCGCGCGAAGGGCATACCTGGACCACGCCTCCACCTCGCCGCTGCGACCGGAGGCGGCCGAAGCGCTCACCAAGTGGCTCGCCGTGCCCCACGGCGACCCGAGCCGGATCCACTCCGAGGGCCTGGCCGCCAGGGTGGCCGTCGAGGAGGCGAGGGAGCAGGTAGCCGCGCTGCTGGGAGCGCGGCCGCGCGAGGTGGTGCTCACCAGCGGAGCCACGGAGTCGATAGCGGCCGCCACCTGGGGAGCGATCGAGCGGGCGGCGGCCCAGGCCAGCGGTGGGGATGCTGTGGCGGGGGTCGTGCTGGCGGCGGTGGAGCACTCGGCAGTGCGAGACGCATCTGCTGCCTTCGCCGCCGAACGAGGGGGCGAGCTGACGTTCGTGGGCGTCGACGGGCTAGGTCGCGTGGATCCCTCCGCGATGCTCGACGTCGTCGGCGATCGCACTGCTCTGGTGCACCTCCAGTGGGCGAACCACGAGGTGGGCACGGTGCAACCGGTGGCCGAGGTGGTGCAGGGCTGCCGTGAGCGGGGCGTGCTGGTGCACGTGGACGCTGCAGCTGCGGCCGGCCACGTCCCGATCTCCTTCGACGAGCTGGGGGCCGACCTCATGTCGGTCAGCGCCCACAAGATGGGAGGACCCCCGGGCGTCGGAGCGCTGCTGGTGCGAAGGGGTCTGCGCATCTCCCCCCTCCTGCGCGGCGGCGACCAGGAGCGGGCTCGCAGGGCCGGCTTCGAGAACGTGCCCGCCATCGTCGGCTTCGGGGCGGCCGCCGCGCTTCTCCAGCCGGACCGCCTGCACGCCGAAGCCGACGAGGCGCGGCGCCTCACCGGCAAGGTGCTGGCTGCCGCCGACGAGCTGGACGGGGTGGTGATCTACGGCGACCCTTCGGACAGGGTTCCGCACCTCGTCTGCCTCGGGGTGGAGGGGGTGGAGCCCCAAGCCGTCCTGCTCGGACTGGACGCCGCCGGAGTGGCTGCGCACTCGGGCAGCGCTTGCTCGTCGGAGTCGCTGGAGCCGTCGCCGGTGCTGGAGGCGATGGGGCTCGACGCCCAGAGGTCGCTTCGCATATCGGTGGGCTGGAACACGACCGACGGGGACGTCGACGCCCTCCTGGGGGCTCTTCCCAAGGTGCTCGAGCACCTACGGGCGCTACGCGCCTGAGTGCCCGTCGGGCGAGGTGACCGGCCTTGCGACGCCGGCCATGCGCGTGAGGCCGAGCCGGCCGGCCGTAGACGGTGCTGGAGGGTGGAGCGGGCGAGCTAACGTGCCGCCGTGCCGGTGTTCCTCATCCGCCACGGCCACGCCGGCTCCCGCTCCTCGTGGGAGGGAGACGACGCCTTGCGGCCCCTGAGCAAGAAGGGCCGCGCCCAGGCACAGCACCTGGCGGAGCGGTTGGCCGACGAGGAGATCGGTCACGTGCTCTCCAGCCCGATGCTGCGCTGCGTGCAGACCGCGCAGCCCATCGCCGCCGCTCAGGGCTTGGCTGTGGAGGAGCGCACCGAGCTGACCGAAGGTGCCGACCCCGACCGCGCCATGGACCTGATGATGCCGATGGCGAGCACCAACCCGGTGGTGGTTGGCCACGGCGACCTCATACCCCGCCTGCTCGGCCGCTTCACGGCCGCAGGCATGCATGCCACGAGGCTCGACCAGTGCCAGAAGGGTTCCCTCTGGATCGTCGAGATCGACGGCGGCCGCCCCTTGCGCGCCACCTACGAACCTCCGCGCTCTGCCGCCAAGCTCTAGCTGGGACCAGGGCCCTCAGCGGCGGCTTGCTGCACCTGGCTGCGCAGCGAATCGACCATCTCGCGCATGGCCGGGGGAACCGCTGCAGGCGCCACCGCATCGAGGTCGGCCAGGGCCTCGGCGGGATGGCTGTCGCGCAGCATGATGGCGCGGAATATGCGGGCGTCTGCATAGCCAGGATCGATCGCTATCGCCTGGCTGATCCACTCGATCGCCCTGGCGTCGAGCTAGGCGGCAGCTTCCGGGGACGCGCTCAGGGCGATGTTGTGGAGGAGCCACCCTCGGTAGGTCATGGCCTCGGTGTTGTCGGGGTCCATGTCGAGCACCCGGTCGTACGCCGCGATGGCCTGCTGGAAGGCGTCGATGGCGCCTTGCCCGTCGCCGTCGGCGAGCAGCTGGTTCGCCATGGCCGTGTACTGGCTCGCGTCACGCAGCTCGTCGATGGTGTTGGCCCGCACGTCGCCGGTCAGGGTGTCGCTCGGACCACGACTGCCCGACGAGCTGGCGACCCACCAGCCGATCCCGCCGGCCGCGAGCGCCACGACTGCTCCGATGGCCACCAAGCGCAGGCGTGCGCCGGCGAACCCCCCGGGACCGGCAGGCCGGTCCCCCGCCTGGTCGACGGGCTGCGCGGCTTCGATGGGCGGGTCGGCCACGGCTGTCGGCTCGGGCCCTCCCGCCGCACCCGGCTGCAGCGGGACGTCGCTGGCGCCCGTCTCGGCACGCTCGGATCGGCGGCGGCGGAACACCACCACCAGGCCGAAGGCCGTGAGGCCGACGACCACCACCGGGATGGCCCACACGAGCGCGCTGGCACCGGAGCCTCCGGGCGTCAGCAGGATCGACTGGCCGTACGTGGCCGCGTAGTGGGCTCGGATCTCGTCGTCGCTCTGACCCTCGTCGACGCGGCGAGCGATGTCGGCACGGATCTCGCGCGAGGAGGCAGCGTTCGACTCGGCGACGGTCTCCCCCGCGCACCCCGGGCACTTGATGGTGCGGGAGATGGCGGTAACCCGGTCCTGGTCTGTCTGAGGTCCTGGATCGCGCACCGCCCCCCAGGCCAGTGCCACGACGAGCACCGCGGCTATCGCCATCCAGGCGAGCCAGCTCCGGCTGTCGCCACGGGAGGCGGACCGGGCACCGGTTCGGACGGGCACGCTCACCCGGCCGTCCCTCCACCAGAGCCCGCTCCGGACCCGTCGTCGCCCTGCGGAGCTGCCCCGCTCGAGATCGCCATGGCTTCGTCGAGCTGGTCGGCGGTCACCCCGCCGTTCGTCTTCCACACCACGATCCCCTCGGGGCTCACGAGGAACGTCTCGGGCAGCTTGCGCACCCCGAAGTCGATCCCGATCCTCCCGGCGCCCGCGTCGGCGTCGAGCACGGGCCAACTCCCTCCGTGCTCGGCGAAGAAGCGGCTGACGGCCTCGGGGCGGTCGTTGAAGGGGATGCTCACGAGCACGGCGTCGCCAACGGCGCCGTGCTCTTCAGAGAAGCGCACGAGCTCGGGGTGCTCGACGAGGCACGGCTGGCACCAGGTGGCGAAGAAGTTCACCACGACCCAACGACCCCTGAGCTCGTCTATGTCGAAGGTGGCCGAGGCGGGCTGGGAGCCGCCCTCCCCTGGCTCACCGAAGTTCATGACCAGGCCCTCCACCTTGGGAACCGGCCTGCCCAGGACCTGGCTCGCAGGGTCGTCGGCGCCTCCCTGCCTCGTCGCGAGCACGCCGATTAGCACCGCCAGCACCACACCCACGGCGACGGCCACCCACAGCACGGTGCGCTGCGAGCTGCCCGATCGCGGGCCAGAGCCGGCGGGGTCCCCGGCGTCGGCGGCGACTCCCGGGAGCCCTGGACCGCTCGTCGACGTCACGGCCCGACCTCGCCCTCGTCTTCGCCCGCGCCCACGGATGCGGTGGCCATCGGGGAGGGTCCGCCTGCCTGCCCGCTCGGCAGCTGGGGTTCGGACACCTCGGAGAGCAACGAGTCGGACTCGCCGGATGGATCGGCCGATCGCCGACGCCCCGGCACGACGCAGAGCAACGTCCCGAGCGCCATCACGCCACCACCAATCCAGAGCCACACGATGAGGGGCTGGATGGTCACCCTCAGGGTCATCCTGCCGCCCTCCTCGCCGAAGGCCAGCACCGAGAGGGCCACGTCGTGGGTGAGCGTGGTGCGCACCGACGGCGTCTGGACGATCTGGCCGGTGCTGTCGAAGCGGTTGAGCGCAGGCGCCCACGGGCCGGTGCCGTCGACCTCCACCAGGGCTCGGGTGATCACCTTGTTAGGCTCGACCACGTCTTCCCGGCCCACGTAGGTGAGGGTGTGCCCGCCGAAGGTCACCTGCTCGCCGGGGCGCATGTCGAACTCGCCCTGGCGCACGTAGCTCTGGCTCGCCGCCACCGCCAGCGCGATCAGCACCACCCCGATGTGCACCACCATCCCGCCGTTGGAGCGCCCCACCAGCCCGCGCCAGCCCTGGCGGCGCACGGCCAGCACCAGCTGGCGGACCGCCGAACCAGCGGCGAAGCCCGCCAGGCCGAACGCCACCAGCGGCGCCAGGCCGTGTGCCCCGGTGAGCAGGGCGACCAGAACGGCGGCCACGCCGGCCCAGGCCGGCCAGACCAGCCTGTGGCGCAGCAGCTCGCCCGAGGCCCTGCGCCACGGGAGCACCGGCGCGACGGCCATCAGGAACAGCAGGGCGAGGCCCAGCGGCATCGTCATGCGGTTGAAGTAGGGGGATCCCACGGTGATCCGGTCGTCGTTGAGGGCCTCGACGAACAGCGGGAACACCGTCCCCAGCAGGACCACGAACGCGAACAGGGCGAAGGCCACGTTGTTGGCGAGGAAGGCGCCCTCTCGCGACAGCGCCGAGCCGATGCGGTCGGGTGAGCGCAGCTTGTCTCCCCGCCAGCCGATGAGCCCGACCGAGACGACCACGATGAGGCCGAAGAACATGAGGATGGCCGGCCCGATCGCCGACTCGGTGAAGGCGTGGACCGACTCGAGCACCCCGGATCGGGTGATGAACGTGCCGAGGATGGTGAGGGCGAACGTGGCGCAGAGCAACGACAGGTTCCAGACGCGCAGCAGACCGCGCCGCTCCTGGACCATCACCGAGTGCAGGTAGGCCGTGCCGGTGAGCCACGGGAGGAAAGATGCGTTCTCCACCGGGTCCCAGCCCCAGTAGCCGCCCCAGCCGAGCACCTCGTACGCCCACCACGAACCCAGCACGATCCCCACGGTGAGGAAGCCCCAGGCGATCAGGGTCCAGCGCCGTGTGGCGGTGAGCCAGCCCTCGCCCAGCCTCCCCGTGGCCAGCGCCGCGATGGCGAAGGCGAAGGGCACCGTGAAGCCCACGTAGCCCAGGTAGAGCATGGGCGGGTGGAACGCCATGAGAGGGTGGTTCTGGAGGAGGGGGTTCGGCCCGGGGCCGTCGAACCCAGGTGGCGGGCTGAACGAGCGGAACGGGTTGGCGGGTCCCGCCATGAGGAAGAAGAAGAACGCGCACACGACCAGCATCGTGAGCAGGGCCCACCCCACCAGCGGATCCGACAGGCGGCGCCGGAACTTGGTGGCCACCGCCACCGTGTAGCCACCGAGGATGAGGGCCCAGAGGATGATCGATCCTTCGAGGGCCGACCACAGCGTGGCGAAGTTGAAGAGCGCCGGCGTTCGGGTGCTGCCGTTGTTCGCCACGAACTCGAGCGTGAAGTCGCGGGTTATGAGCGCCCGCTCCATCGCGAAGAACGCCGCCACGCCCCCGAGGAGCACCACCGCGGCGTAGACGGCGCCCAGCCACTGCAGGTCGCGCCGGCGCTTGGCCAGGGCGTAGGCGAGGGTGCCGATGCCCAGCACCGCGGCCGAGAACCCGAGCATCACCCCGGCCGTGCCGATCGCCCTGTTCATGGGGCCCCGCTCAGCTCCCCGCTCACTGCATCCACCTGCGCTCCCCCGGGGGCACCCGCCTCGACAGGGCACGACCCCGTGAGATGACGGCGGCGGCGTAGCCGCCGATGGCCACCGCAGCGGCGGCCCAAGCTGCGATCACGTAGCCCCAGGCGCTCACGATCCGACCTCCCTGTCCTCGCGGGTTGCCGCCGCCTCGTCGCGCCGCTCCGCGATCGCCTCGTCGAGGAGCTGGGCGTCGACCCTCTCGGCCAGCCAGGCCAGGCGGAAGCGGTGGATGAGGATCCACAGGAAGATCCCCGACAGGACCACCACTCCGAAGAAGGTGGTGAACAGCTGGAGGTCGTCGATCGTCGGGTCGTTGCGCAAGAACGTGGTGCCCTGGTGCAGGGATCGCCACCACTCCACCGAGCGGTTGACGATCACCACGTTGGGAAGCAGGAGCAGCCCCACGATCGCAGAGCGCCTGGCCCGAACCGCCGGGTCGACGCTCGTGCGCCGCACGGCGAGGTAGCCCAGGAGGAAGAGGAACAGCACGAGCGTGGAGGTGAGGCGAGCGTCCCACTCCCAGTAGGTGCCCCAGGTGGGCTTGCCCCACAGGGCCCCGATCACCAGCGTGAGGCCGATGAACAGGGTCGACACCTCGGCGGCGGAGGCCGCCACCAGGTCCCACCAGCTCGACCGCTTCCACAGGTAGGCGATGCTGCCAACGGTGGCCACGACGATGCCGAGGTAGCCGGCCACGATCACCGGCACGTGCACGTAGAGGATGCGAACGGCCTCGCCCTGGACCACGTCGGGCTCGGTGGCGACCAGCCCGAGGAAGGCCAGGACGGCCACGCCCAGGAGGCAGAGCCCCCCGAGCACCCTGGTGGTCTTGGAGCCCGTGCCCGTGGGAACGCTCAACCCATGCCCCCTAGCTTCATGTGACGTCGTCAACCTTCCTCCAGGAGGGGGCCGAAGCCGAAGATCCCTGCGACGATGTAAACCAAGCCGAACACGGCGAGCAAACCCACCCACCGCCAGCCCTCGCCGGGACTGGCGGCGAGCGCCGCCTCGAACGCCCTCGTGCACGCGATGAGCAGCGGCGCCAGCACGGGCAGGAGCAGGAGCGGCAACAAGGTCTCCCGCACGCGAACACCCGCCGCGAGCACCCCGTAGACGCTACCGGCGGCGGCGATGCCAACGGTGGCCAGCACGCAGGACGCCACGAGCAGGGCCCACGACCCGGGCCCCCAACCCGCAAGCGACGTTCCGTAGAGCACGATCACGCCGCCGAGCAGCAGGGCCTCCAGCACCAGCAGCTGCACCGCCAGGGCGGCGGCCTTCCCCAGGAAGATCCCGGCAGGTTCCAGCCCCGAGAGCCGGAGCGCGTCGCGGACGCCGCCGACGGCCTCGATCCCGAAGGAGCGCTGCACGGCGATCACCCCGCTGAACAGCACCGCCACCCAGAACAGGCCGGGGGTGGCGGCATCGAGGATCCCCCTGTCGGGATCCAGCGCGAACGCGAACAGCACGAGCACCAGCACGGCCAGCGGAAGCACTTGGTTGACCCCCACCTTCGATCGCAGCTCCAGGCGCAGGTCCTTGCCGGCCATCAGCGCGGCATCACGAAACATGCGACGCCCCCTGCTCCCGGCCGCCGCCCGCGCTCCGGCCGTGGTCCGGATCGGCTCCGGCGGGTCCGGTGGTCCCCCCGGCGATCTGCACCACCCGCTGTGCCAGCGAGGCGGCCCGCTCGCGCTCGTGCGAGGCCACCAGCACGGTGGCGCCGGCCACCGCCGCATCCCTGACCATGGCGTCCACCAGCTCACGGGCCTCGTGGTCGAGGCCCGCGTGGGGCTCGTCGAGCAGCCACAGCTCGGAGCGACGCGCCACCAGCACCGCCAGGGCCGTGCGCTGGCGCTGGCCGGCCGAGAGGCGGGCTACGGGCACGTGCCGCAGCCTCCCGTCGAGGCCCAGGCGGGCCAGCGCTGCCTCGGCGTCCGCGGTGTCCGAACGGGCAGCCCGGCTCCAGAAGCGCACGTTGTCGTCCACGGTCAGGTCGTCGTAGAGCCCGCTGGCGTGGCTGAGCAGGCCCACCCGGTGCCGCACGGCGCTGCGATCCCGCCGCAGGTCGCAGCCGAGCACCCTCGCCGTCCCGGCCGCCACCGGCACCAGGCCGGCGCACGCCCGCAGCAGGGTGGTCTTGCCGGCGCCGTTGGGCCCCTCGAGCAGCACGATCTCGCCCTGGTGCACCTCGAGGTCGACACCGGCCAGAGCGGGGAATCGACCGAGGAGCGCGACCGCTCCACGTAGCTGCACTACGGGCTCCATGGCGACCACCGCAGACGCTACTGGCGCCGACCCGAAGCCTCCAAAGGGGCGGGGGCGGCGCAGAGCGGCCGCCTGCACCCTCTAGGCTCGCTCGTCGTGCCGGTGGCTCGAGCGATGGGCGCCGTCGGGCGCATGATGATCAGAGCAGGTGTGCTCATCCTGCTCTTCGTGGCCTACCAGCTCTGGGGTACGGGCCTGCAGACCGACCGCGCCCAGAGCGACCTGGGCAGCCAGTTCCGGGAGCGCCAGGAGCAGGTGTCGGGCGGCGCCACGACCACCACCCAGGCCGAGCCGCCGCCAAGCACGACCGCTCCCGGAACCACCCTGCCCCCCTCTACCGCACCCTCCGACCTGCCGTCACCAGAGGTGGGCCAGCCCATCGGCAGGCTCCACATACCCGACATCGAGTCCGACTTCTACGTGGTGGAGGGGGTCGACCTCAGCGTCCTCCAGGACGGCCCTGGCCACTTCCCCGGCACGCCGCTTCCCGGCCAGCCCGGAAACAGCGCCATCGCAGGGCACCGCGTCACCTGGGCCGCCCCGTTCAACCGACTCGACGAGCTGCAGCCGGGTGCGCTGGTGAACGTGGAGACCCTGCAGGGGACCTTCTGGTACGAGGTGATGGCGCAACCCAACCCCGACGGCGGCGAACCGCTTGGCCACTACATCGTGGAGCCCACCCAGCTCGAGATCCTCGACGACAAGGGCGACGACCGCCTCACGCTCATGGCCTGCCACCCTAAGTACAGCGCCGCACAGCGCATCGTGGTGGAGGCCAGGCTCACCAGCTCTCCCGCTCCCCCCACCCCAACGGCCCCTGCGCAGACCGCCCAGGGTGAGGTGCTGCTGGCAGGCGACTCGGGCGCCTGGCCGCCGGCGATCGGGTGGTCGGCGGCGGCCATCGGGCTGTGGGTGCTGGCGTGGTTCGTGGGACGCACCTGGCCCAGGTGGCGCTGGCCCGCCTACCTCATCGGCCTGCCGGTGTTCGCCTTCCTGCTCTTCCGTGCCTTCGCCGCCATCAACCTGCTGCTCCCGGCGGGCTACTGATGGCTGCGACCGAGCGACCGACCCGCTGGCACGAGCTGCTGCGCGGCGCCGCAGGCTTGGGCGCGCTGGCAGCCGTGGTGCTGACCGCCGCGTGCTCCGGGGGCTCCGGCTCTTCCCAGGCCCCCACGACCACGACCGAGGCCACCACGACCACGACCTCCATCGTTCCGCTGGAGCAGGGAGAGCAGAACGAGGTGTACGTGCCGGCGGTGGGCGACTGCCTCGACCGCCGTCTCGTGGAGCAGGACGGCGGGGGCCACGTGCCGGTGGTCCTGGTGTTCGACTGCTCCCTACCCCACACGTCGGAGGTGTTCGCCGTTCTCCAGCACCCCGGGGCCGGGAGCGCGTACCCCGGCGACGAGGTCATGCGGACCTACGCGCGCTCCGCCTGCATCGACGAGTTCGAGGCCTACGTGGGACAGGTCTACGAGCTCTCCGAGCTCGACGTCGACCACCACATCCCCTCGGCGGCGGATTGGGAACGAGGGGCACGGAGCATCGGGTGCTCGCTGGTGAGCATCTCCGGTGAGCGGCTCACGGGCTCGGCCCGGGGATCGGGCCGCTGACGATTCTTGGCTACCGAACGAGCCCTTTGTAGCCAGAACGATCCTTTTGGGCCAGAATGAGGGTTCTGTCCCCTTTCAACAGGTGGAAGTTGCACGTGGAGAGCTCCCCTGGCGGCGAGGCGTATTCGACGGCACGCGCCTTCGAAGAGCTCTACGTCCAGACAAAGGGGAAGATCTTCGGCTACGCCGCGAGGCGCGTCGGGCCGGACCTCGCGGAAGAGGTGACCGCCCAGGCCTTCGCCGAGGCGTGGGCGACGCGCCACCGCTACGACCCCGAGCGCGGCACCCCGATGCTGTGGCTCCTGGGCATCACGACCAACATCCTTCGGCACCACTACCGCTCCGAGATGTCGCAGCTGCGGGCCTACACCCGGCTGGGCAGGACGCCGGTGGTCTCGTTCGACCGCGACGTCGAGGTTCTCGACGCCATGGTGGCCACCGACAACTGGTCGAGGGTTGCCAACGCGATGGTCGAGCTCTCCGACACCGACAGGGAGATCCTCACGTTGTCGGCTTGGACCGAGCTGTCGTACAACGAGATCGCGTCGATGCTCGGAGTGTCGGTGGGGACCGTGAAGTCGCGGATGAACAGGGCACGAGGCCGCCTCATGGATCGGCTCGAGATGGCCCCCTCCGGGAGGAAGGATCCGGCATGAGCGAGCGCCTACTGGAGGATTTCCGCGAAGATGAGGCCGTGCTCGACATGGCGGCCGACCAGAGGATGCGTCAACGCATCGCCGAGCTGACGCGCAACCAGCCCGACGCCGAAGGCGAATGGCCCTTCCGCACCGAGCCCGTACCGCTGCACCGGTCCGGGCGCGACACCTTCGAGCGCGAGACGGCGACGCGGGTGCCCGCCGGTGCCGGCATCGCCCACCGGTCGAGGCGCTTGATGGCCGTGGCCGCCGCCGTGATGGTGGTGGCCCTGGTGGGCGGTGCCGTCGTGCTGCAGCGCGCCGGCTCCGGCCCCGCGACCGACTTCGGCGGGGAGTCCATCGAGAGCATGGCTGCCCTCGCCCGCCAACAACCGGATCGCCCTCTCGGACCAGGCCAGTACCTCCACCAGACCTGGGAAGCTTTGACCGCCGGCGACGTTGGCACCATCACATCAGCGCCAGTGACCATTGATCGCTGGACTGCCATAGATGGCACCGGCCGGGAGATCTCGAAGCCTGCACAAGGTTCAGAGCAGCTCTCGCATCTTGACTTCGATGTCTTGTACGAACAGAAGGGACTCCCCTTTTTCGCCGATTACACCTATCAGCAGCTCAGGGGACTGCCGACAGACTCGTCAGCCCTCCTCGGGGTAGTCGCTGAGAAGACGGGCGTGCCCATGGACAACGCCGACCTTCTCGCCAACCCGCTCGCCGAGCTTCTAATGGTGGATGTAACTCCCGCAGGCGTTCGAGCGGCAGCCTTCGAGGCGCTGGACGACCTAGGCGCGAGACCGTTGGGAATCCGAACCGATGGAGCTGGAAGAGCTGGGTTGGCCTTCGAAGTGGACGGTGGGAGTGGTGTGACGTCCATAATCGTCGACCCAGCCACGAGCGCTCTCCTCGAATGGCGGGCATGGCCCGAGGGGGTCGAGAGCTCCCTCGAGAGCGCCACATCATGGCGAACCATGTTGATGCAGGAGATTGTCTCCTCCACGGACTGATCGCTGTCGATGCATTCGCGGGTCCTACACGGAACCGCCGCTTGAAACCGGGCAATACCCTTTAGATCTCAGGCAACAACGCCTTGAGGTCCGGGCGCTGCCCGAGAAGGAGCCACACCCCATGCGAATGGTCCCTGCACTCTCCGCGGCCCTCATGGCCGCCACAGCAATGTCGGTCGCGCCAGCGGCGGCGGCCCCCGCCGACCGTGCCCCCGTGAAGGTGCCCGGCCCGCCCGATGGCAAGGTCGACTTCTCCCTCTCGCCCAGCCGGAGCCACTGCTCCACCCGGGTGCTGTCGCCCGAGCAGATGAAGGCGGGCGCCAAGTCCGACATCCGCTGCTACCCCACCGAAGACCAGGCCCGGGTGGCCGTGGGCCTCAGGGCCCTCGACGGCACGGTGGAGAGCACCGAGCGAGCCAGGCAGGAGCTGGGCGCAACGATCGACGAGCAGTCCGGCGCTGTCATGGCCCAGGCCCAGAGCGACTACGTGTGGGCCCAGCACTACGACTTCAACGGCTACGGCGCCACGCTCGTCATCACAGGTGGCTCGTTCTGCGACGGCTCCGGCCTCGTGCTCTCGGCCGGCGACGGCTGGAACGACCGCATCAGCTCCACCCGGCCGCACCACTGCGGCAAGGTGAAGCACTTCGAGCACTGGGACCAGTCGGGAGCCCAGCAGAACGCCCTCGGCTCAGGGATGCTCACCCCGCTCAACAGCCAGCTGAACAACCAGGTAAGCTCCACCTCGTACCACGCCTAGGAGAGACTGGTGAGCAACGGAGACTTCGGCTTGCTCTACGGCCACCTCGGCCCCGGCATAGCCTCTGGCATCGACTTCGACCACCTCCGTGACCTGCTCACCATCGAGCTGGGCGCCGACATGTCGGCTGCCACCCCCGACTCGCTCCTCGAAGAGGACCTGGGTTGGGACTCGCTCACCTTCCTCGAGGTGCTCGCGCTGAGCGAGCGCCTCGGCATCTCCCTGCCCGAGGACCTCATCGGGTCCCTGCGGACGCTCGGCGACGTACACGCCAGCATCGACTCCCACATGAAGCACTCGCCCGGGGGGCACCCCGGCCCCCGGGCGGTGCTGGGGACCTCTGCCACGCAGCTGGTACCGGTCGACCGCACCCACGAGGACATGCTCTGGAAGCTCCACACCCAGGGCAACCACCTGGTCGACTTCCGGCTCCGGGGCACCGTGCCCAGTCCCGAGCGCTTCCACCAGATGCTCTGGGAAGGCGTGCTCGCGCAGTTCCTGGTGGCGACCAACGATGGCCGGGTCGTGGGTCTGGTCAGCGCCATCCAGCCCGACTTCCGGAACCGCCACGCCCACATCTCGGTGATCGAGGCCCCCGAGTGGCAGTCGTCGGGCCTGGCCATCGACGGGATGGTTCGGCTCGTCAGCTACCTGTTCACCCAGTTCGACCTGCGCAAGGTCTACGCCGAGGTGCTCGAGCGCAACCTCACGAGGTTCGCCTCGGGCGAGAACCGTTGGTTCCAGGTGGAGGGCCGTCTCACCGAGCACGAGTACATCGAGGGCACCTACGAGGACATGGTGGTGCTGGCGACCTCCCGCGAGGCGTGGCGCCAGATCCACAAGCACCGCTTCTCGGAACCCGCCCCCTTCTAGATCTCCCCTCCCCCCGGCCCAACCTGCGTTCCCGTGCGGCCATCCGGCGACACAGGAACGCAGGTTGCGGGAGGAGCGGGCCGCGGCAGCGGGTATCAGGTCCGGAGGCCCCGCTCGCGGTCGTCACGGTCTGCGGCCCGCACGCTGTAGGCCAGGAGTATCGAGGGCAGCAGCACCACCGAACCGGCGATGAGCCCAACCGTCACGGCGGTGGCCAGCCAACCCTCGAACCCGACAGCGAGCGCCACGAAGAACAGCACGGCATCGATCCCGTAGATGGCGAAGCCCAACCGCTGGCCCCCTGCAGCAACCCTGCGCACCTTGGCCCGCTGCACCAGCACGGGATCGTCCGAGGGTGCCTTGCCCGCCGAGGCTCCGGGATCGCTCATGGCAGCCATCCTGCCTCGTCCAGCAGCTTGCGCAGACGGGAGGTCATCCCCTCCAACGAGAAGTGGGTCTGGGCCAGGAATCGGTTCCGCTCCAGCAGCCTCTCGTCGGGATCAGCCAGCCACGCCCTGACCGTCTCGGGATCGCCGGAGTCGAACCAGTGGAACCCGAGGTCGCGGTGTTCGCGACCAACCGGGTAGGGGCCCACCGCCACCGGACGCCTGTGCAGCGACGCCTCGATCGGAGGGTTCCCGAAACCTTCCCAGGTGGAGGGGAACGCCACCAGGTCGGCCGCCGCGTACATGTCGGCCGTCCTGGCCACAGGGCGCTCGATTGTGCGCACCCGGGCACCGTCCAGAACCTTGGTGAGCTCTGCGGCGTAGCCCTCCTCGGGTGGGCCGGTGAGCCAGTAGGTGCCGCCCAGAGCCTCGGTGAGCTCCACGGCGGCGGGTACGTCCTTGCGTGGGATCGCACGAACGGGGTGCAGCACCAAGAGCTCGTCGGCCTCCACGCCCAGGGCTTCGCGCGTGGCCGCCCTGTCACCGGGGAGCCCGAAGGCCTCGAACCCGTTCGGGATCGAGACGGCCTGCAGTCCCCGCTCGACCATCTCCTGCCTGGTGGTCTCGCAGACGGTCACGTGCAGCCAGGCAGGGTCGTGGGCAGGAAGCTCGGTCACGTGTGCGTAGCGCTCGCGCTGCCAGGGGGGATCGTGGTGGTGCAGCACCGCCGGCCGCCCGGCGATGACCTCGGCCACCACCTTCGACGCCGCTAGGTTCATCGGGATCGTGAGCAGGTTCTCCACCACCACCAGGTCGCAACCGTCGAGCGCCTCGGCCACCTCCCCCGCCACGGGTGCGTCCTCGGCATCGGTCCCCAGGCCCCGCACGATGCGATCTGCGGTCCCCTCCCCTGCCACCGTCCGCACCTCGAAGCCGATCTCCGCCAGGGCCTCGACCCAGGTGTTCGCGACGACGGACACCCCGTCGGTGCCTCCCAGGCGGAACGAGACCACTGCGCAGTTCGGCACGGCTACATCATCGCGGCTCGGGCACTCCCGGATCACGTGAGCGCGGCGTGACGAGCCTGCAACCCACGGGATCGCAGTGTCCCCGACGAGTCCCGTGAGCATCCGCGACACCGCCCGGGAGATCCTCGAGGGCCATTGGCGGACCGAGGGCTACTGCGTCCCCAACGACCTCACCTATCCCTACCAGTGGCTGTGGGACTCGTGCTTCCACGCGGTTGCGTGGGCGGCTCTCGGCGACGGCGACAAGGCACTGGCCGAGCTGCGGCACCTGTTCCGCACGCAGGACCGCTCCGGCTTCGTCCCCCACGTCGACATGGAGGCTGCACCGATGGCCGAGGCGGTCTTCTGGGCAAGGATCGGCTCGTCGTCCATCACCCAACCCCCGATGTACGGCCACGCCGTCGCCGACCTCTCCCGCAGGGGTGTGGCCGTGCCCGACGAGCTGGTGGACCGATCGATGTGGGGCGTCACGTTCCTGGCCCATGGGCGCCCGCGCGACGACCGTTCGTGGCTGGTACCCGTGGTCCACCCGTGGGAGACCGGGGCAGACGACCTACCCCGCTGGGACCACTGGTATTCCGACGGGTTCTCACCCGCAGCGGCCTACGCCCTCAAGGGCGAGCTGATGAAGACGATCCGGCGCGGCGGTGAAGGCGAACCGCTGGCAAACCCGGCCTTCGCCGCGGCCCCTGCTGGGTTCAACGCACTGGTGGCCTTCAACGCAGCCGAGCTGGCCGACCTGACCGGCGACGACGGGATGATCGCCGTCGCATCAGAGCTTGCCGACGCCCTCGACGACCGATGGGATCCCGACCTGCTCACCTGGGTGGACGCCGGCGATGCCGCCGATTCCTCGGGTCGTTGCCGCACGATCGATGCCCTTCTCGCCACCTTGGTGACGCGGCGGGCGGATCGGATCGACGCGGCCTTGCGGACTGCGCTCGACCCCGCTGCGTACGGGGGGGCGTTCGGGCCCGCTGGGGTGCACCGCGACGAGCCTGCCTTCCACCCCCGCACCTACTGGCGGGGTTCTTCGTGGCCCCAGCTCACCTACCTGCTGTGGGTGGCCGCGCGCCGGGCGGGTGCCTCGGAAGCCGAAGGTGAGCTCGCCTCACGCCTGGTTCTGGGGGCGGAGGCATCGGGTTGGGCCGAGCACTGGGACCCCGACGACGGAACGGGCCTCGGGGCCGCGCCGCAGTCGTGGGCGGCGCTGGCAGCGGTCGTGGACGCTGCGGGCGGGCCTCAGCCCTGAGCGCCGACCGTCTCGCGGCGAGCGGCCCTCTGGGCCAGCTCCTCCATGAGCGATCGGTCGGCCTCGGTGACTCGCACCTCTCCGGTGAGATCACGCGTGAGGGCCAGGTGGTTGCGGGGATCTGGCATCGCCTCGACGATCGACCAGAGCGCTGCGTCGGCACCGTGGGGCATCTTCTTGGCCTCGTGCCGGCGTTCCTGGGCCCGTGCGCGGGCCACCAGGGTGGCCGCAAGCACGACGGCTATCGCCACGGCGACGATCACGAGACCGATCTGGAGCGTGGACATCGTCGAAAACATATGGCGAAGCACGACTCGGCAGGTGGATGCTCCCCGCCCTGAGCAAGCACCGGAACGCCGGGCGCCAGCGGACCAGACTGGTTCGGTAGCCTCGCCGGATGGCCGACCCCACCAGGCAATCGGTGCTCGTCGAGCAGGCGGGTGCCGTGCGAGTGCTCACCATCGACCGGCCCGAGAAGCGCAACGCCCTCGACATCGCCACGCTCGCCTCGATCACCGAGGCGCTGGGCGAGGCCACCGCCGCAGGCGCCCGGGCGGTGGTGATCCGGGGCGCCGGAGGGCACTTCTGCGCCGGTGCCGACCTTGGGGGAGGCGGCGGTGGAGGGCCCAGCGACGGACCCTCCTACGTCTCCCACCTGAACGACGCTCTCGCTGCGGTGACAGGTTCGAAGCTGCCGGTCGTCGCTGCCGTGGAGGGAGCGGCCCTGGGGGCGGGGATGCAGCTCGCAGCTGCGTGCGACCTGCGGTGCGTGGCACCCGACGCACGCCTCGGGGTGCCGGCCGCCAAGCTCGGCGTCATGATGGACCTCGATCGGGTGCGGGCCCTGGCGAGAGCGGTGGGTGACGGGACCGCACGAGCCATGCTGCTTGGAGCCGAGGTGTTCTCCGGGGCCGACTTGCACCGCCTCGGCTTCGCCCAGCGGCTCGGATCGCCCGCAGATGCCGTTGAGTGGGCTCACGATCTGGCCGCCCTGGCTCCCCTGACGATCGCCGGACACAAGCTGGGCCTCTCGGCGTATCCCGATCCCGATGAGTACCGGGTTGCGTTCGAAGCAGCCTGGTCGAGCGAGGACCTCCAAGAGGGCACCGCTTCCTTCAGGGAGCGCCGCGCTCCCCTCTTCCGCGGCCTCTAACCCCTACGACGATGCCAACGCTCTCATCGACTTCCGTTCGCAGTCCTTGATCCATAAGGAAGCTCTACGGGTACAGGAAAGTAGGTAGGCGTCAGCAAGGAGGCCGGGGCGTGAGCCCCGGCCTCCTTCGTTCGGGCCGTGGTGGCCCTGTCTCAGCTCTGCCGACTAGAGCTCGGTGTCGACCACCAGGGTGTAGCGGAAGAGGAAGGCGCTCATGGCCTGGCGGGTGAGGGCCAGGTTGGGCTCGTAGCGGGCTCCGTCGTCGAAGCCCACCGAGATGCCCGTCTCGGCCATCCAGGCGATCTCGGCGCAGAACGGGTTGGAGGTGGGCACGTCTGGGAATGGCGGGCTTGTGCACGCTGGCGGGGTCTCGCCCGGGTTGGCCGAGCGGTAGAGGAAGGCGCTCATGGCCTGGCGGGTGAGTCCGTCGTCTGGCTTGTAGAGGTTGCCCTCGTAGCCCTCCGAGATCCCGGTGGCCTTCATCCAGGCGATCTCACCGCAGAAGGGGTGATCGGCTGGGACGTCGTTGAAGGGTGCGCTCTCACATGTGGGCTCGGGGCCCTCGGGTGAGCCGTTGACGCGGTAGATGAACGCTGACATGGCCTGGCGGGTGAGGGTGAGACCTGGCTGGTAGGTGCCGTTGTCGTATCCAGTCGACAGTCCGGTGAGGCTCATCCAGTTGATCTCGGCGTAGAAGGGGTGATCGGCGGGAACGTCGGAGAACACCGGGACCTCTTCAGAGCCGGCGACCTGCGTGGTGGCTGTGGGTGTGTTGACGAACTCGCAGTCGAGGATCACGTCGATGGCAACGGGCACTGTTCCCACCTGGGGGACGAACACCGTCATCGAGCCCGTGGGTCGCATCTGGAAGTCGATGTCGCCTTCGGACTCAGCGGCGATGGAGCCACTGGCCGTCATGACAAGCGGAGCCGTTGCATCTGGGATGTAGCCCTCGTCGGGGTAGTTGGTGGGGAAGGCCCACGAACCGGTCGCTGACCCTGTTGCCTCGATCGCCACGTCGATGTCTTTCACCGACAAGAAGCTCTCCGCTCCGAACTCGGCTGCGATGTCGACGAGGTAGTCGGGGATGGTGATGGTCCAGGTGAAGCTCACCGGGTAGGCGGGCCCCGTGGGCTGGGTGTCGAGGACGTGGGATTCGATGGGGGTCTCGAGCACCACCACGCCGTCGGAGGCGAGAAGCTGGGGAAGGATCGCCAATATGCCCCTCACGGTCTGGTTGGCGCCGCGGCACTCCATCACCGGCAGGTCTCCTGGCACCACCGTGTGAGAGACCTCACCGGAAGCCGAGTTGGACCAGGTTTCGGGGTCGTTCGAGCTGAACCGTGCGTTGAAGTTCGAGATGGTCCCGGTGGGCAAGTTGGCGAAGCTGATCTCCGCCTTGCCGTCGACGAGCTGGACGTGGCCGGAGATGAGCCGGTCGCCTTCGTAGAAGCGCACCGTTCCCACGGCATCGGTGGGTGTGACGCTGGCGGTGAGGACCACCGGTTGGCCCACCTCGGTGGTCTCGGATGGCCCGATCTCGAGCGTGGTGGTGGTGATGGTCTCAGCACTCGCCGGGCTGGCGAAGCCCAGCGTGGCCGTTATGAGCCCGAGGGTGGCTGCCAACGCTAACGCCAGCCGTGTTCGTCTGGTTCGTGTCATGTGCTTTGCCCCTTGTCTCGCCTTGTTCGATCTCGTCGAGCCGGCGGGTCCTGCCGCCCGGGTAGCCGCAGCCCTAGCGCTTGCGCTGCGGTCTCCTTGCGGAGCCCTCCGCTTCGCTGACGGGCTTTGCGGACCCGGCCGTCACCCCCCGGCTCGGTCGTAGTTGTTCGTAGATCGCCTTCCGTCGCTCCCTCAGGGGTCCTGCGCTCTGGGTGGGCGCAGGACCCCTGTTGTCAGGGAGGAAGTCAGTCGCTCAGACGACGGTCGTCGGGACGACGAGCGTGTAGCGGTAGAGGAAGGCCGACATGGCCATCCGGGTCACCGGCAGCGTCGGGCCGAAGGTTCCGTCCTCGAAGCCGTTGGCGATGCCTTCCTCTGCCATCCAGGAGATGTAGGGGCAGAACTGGTCGTTCGCCGGAACATCGCTGAACGGAGCGGTGGTGCACGCCGGTGGGGCGTCGGGTCCGTTGGCGCTTCTGTAGAGGAACGCGCTCATGGCCTGGCGGGTGACGTTGCCCGTCGGGTTGAAGGTCCCATCCGGGTTGCCCTGGGTGATGCCCTCATCTGCCATCCAGGCGATCTCCCCGCAGAAGTCGTTGTCGAGCGTGACATCCGGGAACGGAGCCTCGCTGCACTGCGGGTCGTCGCCCAAAGGTGAACCGTTGATGCGGTAGATGAACGCAGACATCGCCTGGCGGGTGATGCTGATCGTGGGCCTGTACTGCGGGCCCGGCTCATAGCCGGTAGACAGGCCCGTCTCGGCCATCCAGGTGATCTCGTTGAAGAAGTCGTCTCCTGGGCCCACGTCGGTGAACTCGACGGTGGCAGGGCCCACGGTGATCTCGTTGGAGACCTCTGAGAGATCCGATTCACCCTCGGCGTTCCACGCGGTCACCTTGAAGCTGTAGTCGAGCCCTTCTTCGAGACCGATCACGTCGACCGTGGTCACGTTCGGACCGACATCTGCAACCGGGAAGTCCCACTCCTGGGGCTCTTCACCAGAGCTGATGTAGACGGTGTAGCCCGTTATGGGCTGGCCTCCGTCGTCCTCCGGTACGTCCCAGCTGACGATGGCCATGAGGCCACCCGGCTCGGCGGTGACGTCCAGCGGTGGCTGCGGAGCTCCCTGGGCGATGACCTCGTGGCTCTGGGGCTCAGAGGAGCTCTCTGCGAAGTCGCTGTCTGGGTCTGGTTCGTAGACGGCCACGATCTCATGTGTTCCTGGCTCCAGATCCGAGACCACGACGACGGCTACGCCGTCGACCAGCTCGGCTGCGCCGATCTCTCCGTGCTCGTCTTCGAAGACCACGGTTCCCACCGGGGAGCCGATCCCAGGGTCATCGGCCGTGACAGTCGCCGTGAGGGTGACGTCGTCGCCCTGGAGGGAGCTGCCCTCTGGGGTGACGGCGAGCACCGTCTCGGTCCCTATGGCCGGGTCGGCCACGAGGTGAGGGACCAGGACCGAGCTGGACCCTTCGACCAAGGGGCTGGAGGAGGTGAACACGGCCGAAAGCTGGTGCTCACCCGGCGCTAGGTCATAGGTGATCCAACTCGCATACCCACCCGACACCGAGGCCGTGCCCAACGAGCTCTCACCGTCGAAGAACTCGACGTTGCCGACCGCCTCGCTCGGACCGACTCGGGCCTCGAGGATCACGGGGGCGCCGGGCTCGGAGGTGCCGCTCGGCGAGACCGACAGGGTCGTCTCGCTGTCGAGCCGTTCGTCGGGATCGATCACCCGGATGACGAACGGCTCAGACGTCGTGGATTGGTAGCGGTTCGGGCTGTTTGGCGTGTAGGTGCCGGTGATCTCGTATGTGCCCGCGGGCAGGCCCGGAGCGGCTCCAACAGCCGGGTACCCCGATTGAGCATCGCTCGGCACCTTGGTTCTACCCCGGCCGAAGAGGGTGGTGGTGTCCACGCCAGGGGAGCCCAACGCGGTGACCTCGTCGGTCACGACGTTGCGAGCCACGTAGTCCACCTTGCCGCCGTTCGGGTTGCCGCTCCCCACGTACGACACGTAGCCGTCCAGACCCCACGGGGTGTTCGCCGGAATCGGCTCGCTCGCAGTCAGGATGGGTGGGTTAGCCGACCGGTTGGGCGCGACACCGGTGATCTCCAAGCCCATAGGGATGGGGCCGACCACCGCGGGGTCCACGGCCTCGTACTCGATCATCGTGCTCGAAGGAGCGAACCCTTGGTTGCTGAACGCCTGCATGGAGCTCACCGGGTTGCCCGAGTTGTACGTGGGGTCGAAAGACACCGGGATCTGGCGATGGCCAGGCGTCCCGTGGAACCCCGCCTCGATCCTCACGGCAGCCAGGCCCGAGGCGGCGAAGGTCGTGTTGGTGGCGAGGTGGCCGGTTATCACGTTGGGGACCAACGTCTTGGCCGGGGCGGGCCCGATCGAGGCCGCCAACCGAGGGTCGATCTGGACGTCTGCGAAGAGGAGGGCGCCCACGGGGACCACGCCGGTCCCTCGTGTGCTGTCGCCCACCACCGTCAACGAGGTTGGGATCTCCTCTCCGACCACGGTGTGAGATCGCACCTCGGAAGAACCGATGCCCCAGTACCACTGCGAGCGCAAACCCGGGACGAACACAGCTTGCAGCGAGTACACGCCAGGCGACAGCGCCGTCTGCAACGGAAAGACCCCATCGCTCGAAGAGCCCACGACGAGCGTCTGGTTGTTGCCCGAGACGCCTGGACCCACGATCGGGATGGCTGAACCGGTGAGGGTGTCGATGATCTCGATCTCTCCCATCAAGAACTCCGCTGGGAAGGTGTTCGAGGCCGGGCTCATCCGCAGGTCGAGCGCGACGGGCTCACCCGCTCCGACGACCTCCGGCAACTGCAACGTGAGCGTCGGGGTCGTCTTCGTCACTGGTGGCAGAACGTTGACGATCGTCGGCGGCGACGACAGAGGGCTCGACGCCAACACGCTCTTGTTGCTGTCGTTGGGCCTGAACATGGCTCGCAGCTCGTGTTCTCCCTGGGGGAGCGGCGGGATGTTCAACAGCGTGGACTCGAACGGGATCGTGATACTCCCGGTGATCTCCGCCGCGTTGGATCCGTTCAAGTTGGACGTGGAGCCGATGAGCTGGGCGCCGGTGTAGAACTCGATCGTCCCCGCGGCGCGGAGAGGAAAGGTCGCTGTGTCAACCGGTGTCGCCGTGGCGGTGAGGGTGATCGGTTGACCGAAAGCCGGCGAGGTGGAGCTCACGGATACGGGCGAGATCGCCGTGGGCGCGCCGGGCGCCCGAGGCGTGAGGGTGATCTCCAGTGAGGTGCTCGCCCCGGCGAAGGCGGCGCCGACCTGCGTGGCCATCGACACGCCATCGGCGTTCAGGCACGAGCCTGGCGCGGCGAACGGGACCGAGAAGCCCGCCTGGCTGAGCGTGAGGATCCCGCTGGTCCCCATGCGCGTCCCGCTGAGGTCGACTGGGAATGGCCCGATCGCACAACCGGAGGCGAAGGTCTGCTCACCGGAGCCGAGATCGGCCGAGAAGACCTGGTAGTAGAGCTGCGTGCTCAGCGAAGCTTCGGCATCGGCGCCCGGCGCGATACGACCGGTGGCGGGACCCACCTGCGCCAAGACTCCCGACACCGTCCCCCCGGAGACGTCCAGGACCGATTCGGGGAACAGCAGGACACCATCGAGGGTCTGGTAGCCGTCACCGTCGGTGCGGAACGTACCGTTGAGGATCGAACCCGTGGTCAGGGCGCCGGAAGCCCCGTTGAAGACCGCGCCGCCGGTCAGGGGAGCGTTGACTCCCGGGAAGAAGTCGACGAGCGCGTTCAGCACGAGCGCGAACGGCGTGGTCCCCGTCGCAGGCTTGTAGTTGACGTCGCCCACGTAGTCAGCCCGGAACTGGTGACCCTGGAGACCCAGGGTGTACTGGGCGCTGGTCACCGCGAAGGTCGTCTCGCCATCCTGGAGAGAGGCGACGCCCAGCGAGGTGCCGTCGCTGTCGAACAGGCGCACGTCACCGGTCACCTCCGGGCCGCCGTCCTCGGTGGGGAGGACCGACACCGACACGTTCGTCGACGGGGTGTTCGCCGATCCGGCCTCGTTGATCCGATCCGGGCTGGCCTGGACCGCCACCTGCACCGAGGTCCGGTTCGCAGGGTTGGTCACCATCACCACGACCGGAGCCGAGCTGGAGGTGTCGAAGCCAGGCGCTCCCAGGTAGTGCGCGGTGACTTGGCGGGATCCGATGGTGTTGAGCGCCGCTGTGAGGGTGGCCGTGCTGGTCTCGTCGAGCTCGGCGAAGCCCAGCACCGTGGAGCCGTCGTTGAACCGAACGACACCAGAAGGTGCGCTCACGGTTGCGGTCATGTCGACCGTGTTCCCCGCGGGCAGCACGGTCGGGTCGACCGCCAGCTCTGTGGTGGTGGGTTGGGTGACCCCACCCCCGGAGGAGACGAACGTCTGGAACAGCACTGGCGCCGGGACCTCTCCGTCGGCCCAGCAACGCACTTGAGCCGTGGCTGCGCTGTTGTCCGCGGTGAACGTGTATCCGGAGGTCGGCTCGTTGAAGCCGGAGACCCGCGTCGAGATGTTCGAGCCGATCGGGCCCGTTGCCTTGACATTCACGTCGAACGACGGGTGCTTGAACGGTGTCGAGTTGTCAGGAAGGGATGGGTTCTTCACCACCTCGCCGACGGACAGCACGATGCGTGCCGGGCTGAAGCTGTCGTCGATGGCTATCGAGTACGGCCCCGCCGTGTTGTACGTCGAGTCGGGTACCAGCTCGACGCTCTGCACCTGCGCGTTCGTAGGGAGGTTGAACATCAGCTTGATGTCCCTTAGCCCCAGAACGGTCACGACCCCCACGATCGTGTCAGCCTTGTCCGGCAGGTAGCCCTCGTCGGGGACGACACGGAACGTGAACTCGCTGTCAGGCGAGGCGCTGGCGGGGTGCTCAACGGTGAATCCCAGAGGCTCAACCTGTGCTTGGGACCCAGGACCTGCTCTGCCGATGCATGAGCTCGACCACTCGTTGTGGGTGGAGATCATGTCCTGGGCGCCAGCGACCGATGGCGGCGGGACGGCCAAGGCCAGGAGCGAGCCGACCATGGCCAGCACCAGCAGTGCCACGACGGAGGTCCGCCGTCCAGAGTGCACAGTGGCCGCTCGCCACCTCTTCATGTGCGTGGACGCGAACGCGCCACGCGCACCTCTACCCGACGATGAACTCATGGAACCCCCCTGAATTGCTTATGTGACTTGACTGATTGACTGGCTTTCGAGATTCGGTGTGCCGCTAGGCGACGTCCTCCACGTCGCGGACGGCGGTGGCGCCGGCGAGAGATGTGCTGGGAAGCGAGCCGCCGAAGATCTCTCGCAGCGCCCCCACCAACGGCCGGTCGCGATCGCTGGAGCGGTAGGCAACGTGGATGGGCACCACCCACTCGGGCAGGTCGACCACCTCCAGCTCCACCAAGGTGCCGTCGGCCAGCTCGGACGCAACGTTGGAGCGTGGGTACAGCGCCACCGCGCTCTGGCCGTCCTCCCCGGGGCGAGCCATGGCCGCGGCGCCGTCTGCGCCAGCCCCCAGCGCCACGCCCCAGCCGGGAAGCTCCGAGAAGTGCAGCGGGCCCCGGCTCGCCAGTGGGTGATCGGGCGTACCCACGCACACCACCGGGTCGTCGAAGGCACGCTCGATCACGATGTCGCGCGCCGAGGGGAACCTGGCGGCATCGGCGAGGTCGGCCGAGGGGCCGTCGCGGTCGGGCACGCCCAGGGGACCCTCGCCGATGGCGAACGATCCGAACCCCACGTCGCAGGTGCCGTCGGCCACCGAGGCGAGCACCCGTGCGCTGTCGACCTCCTGGAAGAACTTGAGGGTCACGTCGGATATCGACGCCTCCACGAAGGGCACGACTGTGGCAGCCACCGACTGCTGAACCGACACCCTCACCACGTCGTCCTCGTCGAGGACGCCGGCCGCTTCGTCGACGAGGGCCAAGATGCGTTGGGCGTACGGCAGGAAGCGATAGCCGGCGGCGGAGGGCGACATGCCATGCGGACGCCGGACGAAGAGGTCGACCCCCAGGCGGCGTTCCAACCTGCGGATCCGCTCCGACACCGATTGCTGGGCGACTCCCAGGATCTGCGCAGCCCCGCTCACGCTCCGCTCATGGGCGACGAGTGTGAAGGTTCGAAGGTCATTGACGCTGAAAGACATCAGCCCCCCTAAGCACGGGCAGTTCCACAACCTTTGGTGAGAGATACAAGTTCAACCTACCTCACCATACAAGATTTCTTCAAGCAACTAACAAGGTACAGCCGTCACCCACTCATATCCAGTGGGCCAAGATCTGTGGGTGAGGGGAACAGATGTTCGTTAGGATGGCCGGGTGGAGCCCGTGCAGGCCACCCTCTTCGGCGCCGGGGAGCCCGCCGCTGAGCAGGCGGGAAGCTTCCAGCGCATCCAGCTCGACGCCGACAGCTGGGTCGACGTGGCACGCCTGTGGCTCTGGGGGGCCGACGCCCTGCTCTCGCACCTGCTCGACGTGGTCCCCTGGCGCCAGAGCCAGCAGCGCATGTACGAGCGTCTCGTCGACACACCACGCCTGTCGTGCTGGTACCGGGAGGACGACGCGCTGCCGCACGGCGCCCTGGCCGACGTGCGGGACCTCCTGGGAGGGCGCTACGGCGTGAGCTTCGGGTCGGTGGGCCTCAACCTCTACCGCGACGGGCGGGACAGCGTGGCCTTCCATCGTGACCGCGAGCTGCGCCGGCTCGACGACACCCTCATCGCCATAGTCACCCTCGGGGCGCAGCGCCCGTTCCGCATCCGACCCCTCGGCGGAGGCGCCTCCCTCGACCTGTCCCCCGCCTCTGGCGACCTGCTGGTGATGGGTGGAGCTTGCCAGCGCCAGTGGGAGCACGGCGTGCCCAAGGTCTCGGGCCGGGTCGGCCCGAGGATCAGCGCCTCCTATCGCTGGACGAAGGCTTCCTGAGGTCTCCCCACACCCCCCGTGCGCACTGGGCACGGGGGTGTGCAAGGGCCCGTGGCTCGGAGGCAGCGAGCAGTGCTGGGATAGCGTCTTGGGATGGGTTTGGCCTGCAACATCTACGTAGCGGGCGGGGGGAACCTCTTCATGGGCGATCTGGCCCATCTCTACGCCGCCGCCCTGCGAGACCTCGGATTCGACGCGCAGGTGGCCGTCGACGGCGTCCCCACGGGAGATCCCGAGCCGGTGGAGTTGATCGTGGCGCCGCACGAGTACTTCGAGGTGGGGCCCCAGCTCACCGATCGTGAGCGGCGCGCGGTGGCCCGCCGCTGCGCCATGCTCACCACCGAGCAGCCGGGCTCGCACTGGTGGGGCGTGCAGCGCCCGTGGGTGGAGATGTCGCGCTTCGTCATGGACATCAGCCCCGTCGCCGTCGACGAGCTGAACCGGTCGGGCATCGCAGCGAGGCGAGCCCCCCTCGGCTACCACTCGAGCCTCGACGCGTGGGGCGGCGGCGACGCAGCTGAGCGAGACGTGGACGTCTGCTTCATGGGGGGCTCCACCCCCCGAAGGCGCTCGCTGGTGGGGAGGGTCGCCCCGGTCCTGGCCCATCGCAGCTCGAAGCTGCTGTTCCACGACCCCCGCATCCCGGTGACCGAGCCGTCGCGCTACTTCCTCGCGGGTCGCGACAAGGCCGGGCTTCTGGCCAGGTCGCGGATCTTGCTGAACGTCCACCGCGACGAGATCGCCTACTTCGAGTGGGTGCGCGCCATCGAAGCGATCGCAAACGGCGCCGTGCTGCTCACCGAGCCGTCGATGGGTGCCGAGCCGCTGGAGCCGATGGTGCACATGGTCGTGAGCGACGGGCCGCTTCTGGCCGCTCACGTGACCGCCCTGCTCGCCGACGAGGGCCTGAGGGCCAAGATCGCCCGCAACGCCTACGACTTCGTGCGATCTGAGCTGCAGCTCTCCGACATGCTCACTGCAACGGTCGTCGACCCGCTGTGCGAGACCGTGGCTGGATCTGCCGACGGCTCCTCGGCGGCCGACCTGGCCGTGCTGGTCGAGCGCTCGTCGCGCAGCTCCGCCGGCAGCACGCGGCAAGGTGCGGCAACGAGCGGTGTCGGTGGCCTGGAAGGCTTCGAGGGCCTGGTGCCGCCGGAGGGGCCCCCACCTCCCGTCCCCCTGGAGGTGCCCGAGACCCCCGAGTACCGCACCATGGCGGGCCTCAGAAGGGTTCTGCTGGGGCAGATCGGCCTGCAGAGGCGGCTCCAGCGCTTGGAGCTGGAGCGTGACGGCGTCGATCCCGACGCGGTGCAGCGGCTGACGACCCCCGCCTTCGATCGCGCGCAGCCAGAGATCTCGGTGATCGTGCCGCTCTACAACTACGAGGCCCACGTGCTCGACGCCATCGAGTCGGTGCTCGCCTCGCGCGACGTGGCCCTGGAGGTGATCGTGGTGGAGGACGCCTCCACCGACGGATCGCGCGCCACCATCGAGCGCTTCATCGAGGAGAACCCCGAGGCTCCGGTGGGTGCCCTGCTGCGGGCGGCCAACAGGGGCCTCTCGAAGGCCCGCAACCTCGCCATCGCCGAGGCGCGCAGCGACCGCTGCTTCCTGCTCGACGCCGACAACTCCGTGTACCCCGACGCGCTTCGGAAGCTGCGCGACGAGCTGGACGCCACGGGGGCCGCCGTCGCCTACTGCATCCTGGAGGTGTTCGAAGGTCCGCCAGATCTGGTCTCGGCGCTGCCGTGGAACACCCGGACGCTGGCGCTGGGCCCCTACATCGACGCCATGGCGCTCATCGACCGCAAGGCGTGGGAAGCCGTGGGAGGGTTCCGCGAGGACGACAGCTCCATCTACGGCCTGGAGGACTACGCCTTCTGGCTGGCCCTGGCCGACAAGGGCTTCGAGGGTGCCTGGGTGCCCGAGCCTCTCGTGCGATACCGCCGCCACCCCGGGTCGATGACCGGCATCACCGCTCTCGACCTCGTGACGCCGCTGAACATCTTCCGCCACACCTACAGGAGGATCCCATGGTGATCGACGAGGAGCGCCGCAGGCGCGACGCCGAGGCCGCCCTCGGCGACCTCTACCACCGCTTGATCGACGTGGAGCGCCTCTTGCACGAGGCCCGCTCTGCCACGGCCGACGCCAACGAGGCCAGGGAAGGCGTCGAGGCGGAGAGGGACGCGTTGCGCGCACGCAACGACGAGCTGGCAGCTCAGCTCTCGCAAGCGAGAGCTGAGCTGGCCGACGAGCGCCGCTACCGCTACGAGGCCCAGGCGGCGCTGACCAGCCTGCTCAACACCAAGACGATGCGCCTGGCGCGCATCCCCCGCAAGCTCTACTCGATGCTCCGCGGCTAGCTCAGCCGCTAGCGGCCACCCGCAGGCACCACCTGGTCACCCACCACCTCGGCCGTGGGGACGAAGCGGCCCCCGTCCACCACGTATATGTAGACCGGACCTTCCGTGACCTCGCCGACGTCGTCGAAGCTCACCGAGCCGGTGGCCCCCTCGATGGTCATGTCGTCCACCGCCTGCAGCACCGCCGCACGGCTGGGGCCCACGTCGTGGATCGCCCGCACCAACATGGTCGCGGCGTCGTAGGCCTCCGCACCGAACGGCCCCGGCGCCGCCCCGAACACGTCGAGGTATCGAGAGGCGAACAACCTCAGCGAAGCCCGCTGGCCGTTGGCGGTGGGAGCGCAGGGGCAGGTCACCACCGCTCCCTCGGCCGCGGCACCGGAGGCCACCAGGAACTCGCTCGTGAACACGGCGTCGGGGGCGCTGAACAAGGTGGTCTTGCCCGCCTCGCGCAGCTGGCGCACCAGGCGCGCCCCGATCACGTCGGTGCCCCCGAAGAAGAGGGCTTCGGGTCCAGACGCCGTGACCTCGTTTATGGCGCCCGTGTAGTCGCGGCTGGACGGGTCGATCGTTCGACGGGCCACCACCTCGGCGCCGAAGGCCGGGAGCGAGCTGGCCACCAGGTCGGCGATGCCGTCGCCGTAGAGGTCGCCGTCGTCGATGATCGCTATGCGGGTGAGACCCAACGCCCCCGCCAGGTAACGGGCGATGGCAGGCCCCTGCGTGGAGTCGCTCGTGACCATGCGGTGGAAGCTGCTCCACCCCTTGGTGCCCAGCTCTGCGTTGGTGGCCGAGGGGGTCAGCACCGCGAGTCCGGCCGCCTCGAACACCGGCATCGCCATGCTGGTCTCGCCGGACTGGGTCGGCCCCACGACACCCACGATGTCGGGCTGGTCCACCAGTTGCTTGGCGATGCGGTCGGCCTGGTCGGGGTTGCCCTGGGTGTCGAACTCGACGAGGCCCACCTGGCACTGCTCGGGGTCCTGCTGGCCGAGGGCCAGCTGCACCGCGTTGCGCAACGGGCGCCCGAGGGCCGACGTGGGTCCGGTGAGGGGGCCCACGTAGGCGATCGCGACCGGTTCGCAGTCGGTGCCCGCCGCGCTGCTCCCCGACGAGCACGCGCCGGCTGCGACCAGCATCGCCAAGGCCACGAAGGCCGCCACCAGCTTCACGTGCCCTCGCCCTTCGCACGGGCGCGCATCTCTGCCGCGCGCGACTCGAGGTCCTTGAAGAAGTCGGTCTCGGTGACCTCGGCGACCTCCTTGGCACGCCGCTCGTGGTCGATCTCCACCTTCAGCGCCTTCAACTGCGCACGCAGGCGCCTCTCGCGCTCTGCCACCTCGCGCACCATCTGGCGCATGACCCGTGCCAGGTCGGCGATGTCGCTGCGACCGTGCGTGTAGCGCTCGAGGCGATCCTCGTCGACGCTCTCGCCCCGCTCCACCGATGCTGCTGCCTGCGTGATGGCGGTGATGGGACGCGAGACCCGCCGGGCGATCACGACTGCCGCGATCACGGCCAGGGCGCCGATCACGAGCCCCGCCACCATGATCTGGCGGGCCAGGGATTCGATCGGCTCCAGGAACGTCGCCCGGGGTTCGGCCACCACCACCCACATGCTGTGATCGCCCACCTGGTCGTAGGCCACGATCTGGGCCCCCGCGCCCGGCAGGTAGGTCTCGGTGATGGTCCCCTCGCCAGCCATGGTCTCGCCGAAGCCCTCCATGTCGAGCGACTCGATGGTCTCCACCGGGTAGCCCCGCTGGGTCACCAGCAGCGACGCAACGCTGTCGCTCAGGTCTCCCAACGCCGAGTAGCGGAGCCGATGGTCCCGCGCGCCCACCACCACCGTCTCCCTGTTGGTGAGCAGCACCTGCGATCCAGGGGTCTGCGGTGCCTGGTTGAGCGCCCAGAGCACGGCCTCGGCGCGCACCTCGATGGCCACCACCCCCACGGCGGCCGACCCGGCCGGCCTCGCCGGGACCGCCACGTACATGGACAGGCTGGAGGGTTGCGTCCCGGCGATGATCTCGCTGACCGCCGCCGAGCCTCCGAGCGCGTCGTAGAACCAGCCCTGCGAGCCGTAGGGGCCGCTTCCAGCCGCCGTGGAAGGCAGGCCGTCCACGACGACGCCGGTGCGCCCCAGCAGCATCACGCCGGAGAAGTCGGGGCTGGAGGTGAGCACCGAGCTGAGCACCCCCGGGTCGAGGGGCGAAGCGAGCGTGGTGGGGTCGAGGCTCGCCAGTGCCGCCACCACCTCGGGCTGGGTGGCGAGCTGGTCGGCCTGGGCCACGACGCCCGATATGAACTCGTTGAGCGTGGCGGAGCTGAACTGGGCGGTGGCGGCGACGTTGGTGAGCTGCGAGCCCTCCACCGCCTGGCGTCCACGGGTGACCCCGGCGAAGGCCACCACCACCATGGGCACGAGGGCAGCCACCACCAGGCCCACGGCGATCCGTGTACCGGCCGACCACCGTCTCGGGTCGAGGCGATGTCCCCTCTCGATCATCGACCGGCGACCTCTAGTTGCGAACGACTGGCCGGCCGGGGAAGCGGCCGACTTGGGGGAACCTGCACTCCATGCGCCGCCGACGCTACAGGTCGTCGAGGGCGGCGGGCAGGCGGGCTGTGCGGCTTCGGCCCAGGTGAGCCCTGTAGCGGGCGACACCCTCGTCTAGGTCTGCGAAGCCACGCTCCACGAGGCGGTCGAGGCTCCCCCTGGCCTCGTCGGCCCCGGTGCCGAGCCGCACGGCCATCTCGGGCGCTGTTGCGGGCCCCTCTCGCATGAGGCTCACCTGGGCGAGTCGCTCGGCGTCGTCGAGGGCCAGCACGTCGGAGAGGCCGCGCTCGGGGAGCTCCAGGTGCACCCTGCGCATCCGTCCCACGCCGACCGTGGCGTGCTCCAGGACGAAGTCGTAGACGTGCCCCCCGGTGCTGCGTGAAGAGTCGACCATGTGGAAGTGCCAACCGGGGAAGTTCACGCCCTCGGCGTGGTCGGGGAAGTGGAAGCCCACCATCACGGCGTCGAGGCCCGAGCGCTCGAATATCTGCTGGTCGGTCTCGAGCACCTCGGCGAAGGGCCGGTAGGGCGGCTCCTGGTGGCGCACGCTGCGGAACTGCACGTGCTCGAATCGACCGTCGAAGCGGACGGCGTATATGCCCGTCGGGTCGTCTAGGACCGAGTGCACGTGCTCTTGCACCTCGTCCTTGGTGGTTCGCGAAGGCAGCTCGATCGTGACGTCCACCTTCAGGTCCGTGAGCACCGCGAACGGCACGCGCTGGTCGTCGGCGGCCAGCCGGCTCCTCCCGTCGATGTCGATGTTCCAGAACTCCCCATCGACCACCACCAGCTCTCCGTCGAGGCCCTGGATGGTCCCGATGCCGAAGCTTCCCTTGTCGCGCAGCTCGCCGATGGTGACATCGCCGTCGTAGTTGCCGTCGAGCAGCGACTGCACCATCTGCACCTGGAAGAGCTCGTCGGCCCCCACCGCACGGCTGGTCACCTCGGGCTGGCGGAGCAGGTCGACGGCGATGGAGTGGACGAAGCGGTGGTCGAACATGGCCTCGGGGCTCAGTAGTGCCAGGGGAAGGCAGACCAGTCGGGGTCGCGCCTCTGCAGGAACGCGTCGCGGCCCTCGGCGGCCTCGTCGGTCATGTAGGCGAGACGAGTGGCCTCGCCCGCGAACACCTGCTGTCCCACGAGGCCGTCGTCCACCAGGTTGAAGGCGAACTTGAGCATGCGCTGGGCAGTGGGGCTCTTGGCGTTGATCATCCGACCCCACTCCAGGGCTGTGCCCTCCAGCTCGTCGTGGGGGACGACCTCGTTGACCATGCCCATGCGCTGGGCATCGGCCGCCGAGTACTCCCTGCCGAGGAAGAAGACCTCGCGTGCGAACTTCTGACCCACCTGGCGGGCCAGGTACGCCGAGCCGAAGCCGCCGTCGAAGCTGGCCACGTCGGCATCGGTCTGCTTGAAGCGGGCGTGCTCTGCGCTGGCGATGGTGAGGTCGCACACCACGTGCAGGCTGTGCCCGCCTCCGGCTGCCCACCCGGGCACCACGCACACCACCACCTTGGGCATCGTGCGGATGAGGCGCTGCACCTCGAGGATGTGAAGTCGACCCGTGCTGCCCTGCGCCAGCTCCGCAACCCCACCCGGGCTCGACCCACCCTCTCGGTACTCGTAGCCGGCCCTGCCTCGCACCCTCTGGTCTCCGCCGGAGCAGAACGCCCACACGCCGTCCTTCGGCGAGGGGCCGTTGCCGGTCAGCAGTACGCAGCCCACGTCGGAGGTCGTTCGTGCGTGGTCGAGGACCCTGTACAGCTCGTCGACCGTCTGGGGTCGGAACGCGTTGCGCACCTCAGGACGGTCGAACGCCACGCGCACGGTCCCGCTCTCCACCGCCCGGTGGTACGTGATGTCCTGGAGGTCGCCGAAGCCCTCCACCTCCCGCCATGCAGACTGATCGAAGATCTCCGAGACCACCGTCACGCTGCGACGCCTCGCGGGTCAGCTGCACCGATGGCCCCCGGAACTGCGCTGCGCCCGATGGGGACCCCGCCCGAAGGCTCGGGATCCGAGGCGCCAGCGACGCTTGCGGAGCCGGCGCAGAGCGGCATGGTCAGTCGGCCTCGGAGTGGGTCACGGGCTCCTCGCCCATCCACTCGCGAAGCGTGTTCTTCAGCTTGGTGTGCTGGATGAACAGGTCGTGCTCAGCGGGAAGGCTGGTCGCCGGCTGCGGCGACTTGAAGTAGTAGCTGAGCCACTCCTGCACGCCTGCCTGGCCGGCCCGGGCCGCCAGGTCCATGAACAGGGCGAGGTCGAGGACGATCGGAGCTGCGAGGATCGAGTCGCGGCAGAGGAAGTCGACCTTGATCTGCATCGGGTAGCCCATCCACCCGAAGATGTCGATGTTGTCCCAGCCTTCCTTGTTGTCGCCGCGCGGCGGGTAGTAGTTGATCCGCACGACGTGCGAGAAGCCCTGGTACAGGTCGGGATAGTACTCCGGCTGCAGGATGGTGTGCAGCACGCTCAGCTTGCTCTCCTCCTTCGTCTTGAACGACGCCGGGTCGTCGAGCACCTCGCCGTCGCGGTTGCCGAGGATGTTCGTGGAGTACCAGCCGCGCA
>CAZHBH010000003.1:0-69353 GCA_964530525.1 uncultured Rhabdothermincola sp.
GGGAGCGATGAGGCCCGCCTTGGCGCCGGCCTCTATCGACATGTTGCACACGGTCATCCGGCCCTCCATCGACAGCGATCGGATGGCCGATCCCCGGTACTCGATGATCGAGCCGATCCCGCCCCCGGTCCCTATGCGTCCGATGACCGCAAGGATCACGTCCTTCGCCGACACGCCCTCGGGCAGGTCGCCTTCGACGGTCACCGCCATGGTCCCGGCGGGGTGCTGGGGGAGGGTCTGGGTGGCGAGGACGTGCTCGACCTCGCTGGTGCCGATGCCGAACGCCAGGGCGCCGAAGGCTCCGTGCGTGGACGTGTGGGAGTCGCCGCAGACGATGGTCATGCCGGGCTGAGTTAGGCCCTGCTCTGGCCCGATGACGTGGACGATGCCCTGGCCGGGGTGGCCCATGGGGTACTCGACGATCCCGAACTCGGCGCAGTTGGCCCTCAGCACCTCCACCTGCTTGCGCGAGATGGGGTCGGCGATCGGCTTGTCGATGTCGGCGGTGGGGACGTTGTGGTCCTCCGTGGCGACGGTGAGGTCCGGCCGCCGGACCGTGCGCCCGCTCATGCGCAGGCCGTCGAACGCCTGCGGCGAGGTCACCTCGTGTATGAGGTGCAGGTCGATGTAGAGGATCTCGGGCTCGCCCTCGGCGGCGTGCACCACGTGCTGGTCCCAGATCTTCTGGCTGAGGGTCTTGGGAGCCTCGGGCATTCTTCGCCTGTGCCTTTCGTCTAGTCGGGGGGCGCCAGCGCCGGCGCTCAGATCTCGATCGAGACGACCGCGACCTTGAGCACCCCGCCCGGGGCCTCGAAGTCCACCACTGCTCCAACAGGCTGGCCCATCAGAGCCTTCCCGAGGGGGGATCCGGGCGATATGACCTCCACGTCGTCGCGGCGCTCTTCGATGGAACCGAGCAGGAAGCGCTCGGGCTCGTCGTCGCCCTCGTAGCGGATGGTCACGACCGCACCCGCGCAGACCTCGTCTGCGGTCAGCGACTCCACGATCTCGGCGTTCTGCAGCAGAGCCGTGAGGTGTCGGATCCGGCCCTCCATCTTCCCCTGCTCTTCCTTGGCGGCGTGGTAGTCGCCGTTCTCCGAGAGGTCGCCCAGCTCCCTCGCCGCCTGGATCTTCTGGGCGATGTCGGTGCGCCCGTGGGTCGTCAGCTCGGTCAGCTCCGCTCGGAGCCGGTCGTGGGTCTCCCTCGAGAGGTGGTGAGTGTCGTCCACGCGGGCATGGTATCCAGGTTCCGCGCCTGTGCTCGGTGCGGGGAACTTCGGGCGGCGACACCGGGCCGCTCCCGTCCGCAACCTGTTTGCCGACGTTCCTCCCGCAAGACCACAATGGCAGCTCTGCTCGAAGCCCGCCAGGCCCCCGAGATCGGCTGAAGTGGGCTGCTTGCACCAGTGGCCGCCGACGGATTGGCTGGGATTTTGAAGCACAAGATCGGAGTGATCGGGGGCGACGGCATCGGCCCGGAGGTGATCGCCGAAGCTCTCAAGGTGGTGCGGGCCGCAGGAGTCGACGTCGAGACGGTCGACTACGACCTCGGTGGCGCACGCTACCTGCGAGACGGCACGGTCCTCCCAGACGAGGTGATCGACGAGTGGCGTGGGCTGGACGCCCTTCTCCTCGGGGCGGTCGGGACCCCCGACGTCCCCCCTGGCCTCATCGAGCGGGGCCTGTTGCTGAAGATGCGCTTCGATCTGGACCTCTACATCAACCAGCGGCCCTTCACCGCCCGCGACGGCTCGCACGACTTCGTCGTGATCCGCGAGAACACCGAGGGCACGTATGCAGGGGAGGGCGGGTTCCTGCGCAAGGGAACCCCCAACGAGGTGGCGACCCAAGGGTCGGTCAACACGCGGATGGGGGTGGAGCGCTGCGTGCGGTACGCCTTCGGCTTGGCTTCGCAGCGCGACCGCAGGCACCTCACCCTGGTGCACAAGACCAACGTGCTCACGTTCGCCGGCGACCTGTGGGAGCGCACGTTCGACGAGGTGGCCTCCGAGCACCCCGACGTGTCCACGGCGTACAACCACGTCGACGCCGCTTGCATCTACTTCGTCGAGTCGCCCCAGCGCTACGACGTGATCGTCACCGACAACCTCTTCGGCGACATCCTCACCGATCTCGGCGGTGCGGTGTCCGGGGGGATCGGCTTCGCCGCTTCCGGCAACCTGAACCCGGACCGGACGGGCCCTTCCATGTTCGAGCCGGTCCACGGCTCGGCCCCCGACATCGCAGGTCAGCAGAAGGCGAACCCGATCGCCGCCATCGGTTCGGCCGCGATGATGCTCGACTTCCTCGGCGAACCCGACGCCGCGGAGCGCGTCCGGAAGGCCTGCGCCGAGGTGTCGGGCCTGTCGGGCTCCACGTCGGCCGTAGGCGACGCGGTAGCCGAGCGCGTCTGAGCCGACACGACCTCTACCCTTAGCTGAGCAGGGAGAACGAACCCGATGGCCATCACACCTACCGAGAAGATCTGGATGAACGGCGAGCTCGTCGACTGGGACGACGCCCGCATCCACGTCCTCACCCACTCGCTTCACTACGGGATGGGTGTGTTCGAGGGCGTCCGGGCCTACGAGACCGACCAGGGCCCGGCGATCTTCCGCCTCACCGAGCACATGGAGCGGCTCCACCGCTCGGCGCAGATCATGCTCATGGAGATCCCCTTCTCGGTGCCGGAGCTGGTGGAGGCCACCAAGGAGGTCGTCAGGGCGAGCGGCCTGCCGTCGTGCTACATCAGGCCGATCGCGTACCTGGGCTACGGCGAGATGGGTCTCAACCCGCTCCCGTGCGACGTCGAGGTGGCCATCGCGTGCTGGCCGTGGGGTGCGTACCTGGGCGACGACGCTGCCACGAAGGGCGTGCGCATGAAGGTCTCGTCGTGGACGCGCCACGACCACAACTCCATGCCGCCGCTCGCCAAGACCACCGGCAACTACGTGAACTCCTCGCTCGCCAAGGTCGAGGCCCTCAAGGCCGGCTACGACGAGGCGATCATGCTGAACCCGCTCGGCTTCGTGAGCGAGTGCACGGGCGAGAACATCTTCTTGGGGAGGGACGGCACGCTGGTGATGCCGCCCCCCGCCGCCGGAGCCCTAGAAGGCCTCACCCAGGACTCGGCTGTCACCATCGCACGCGACCTGGGGATCGAGGTGGTGACCGACTTCATCAGCCGGAGCGACCTGTACATCGCCGACGAGATCTTCGTGTGCGGGACCGCTGCGGAGGTGAGCGCGGTCAGCTCCGTGGACGATCGTCCCCTCACGTGCCCAGGGCCGATGACCACAGCCATCGCCGGGGAGTACTCCCGCGCCGTGCGGGGCCAGGTCGACCGCTACAAGAACTGGTTGGAACACGTCTATGAGTGATCCCGCCCGAGCGGCGGGGAGCGGGGAGCCCGCCACCCCGGCGGCTGTCGACATATTCGACACCACCCTGCGCGACGGCGCCCAGTTCGAGGGGATCTCGCTGACCGTCGACGACAAGCTCCGCATCGCCGAGCAGCTCGATTGGCTCGGGGTGCGCTGGATCGAGGGGGGCTACCCCCAGGCCAACCCGAAGGACGAGGAGTTCTTCAGGCGGGCTCCCACCGAGCTCTCCCTAGGCACCGCCGACCTGGTGGCCTTCGGCTCGACGCGCCGGCCTGCGGGCAAGGTCGACCACGACCCGACCCTCGAGGCACTCATCGCCGCGGGCACCTCCACGGTGTGCATCGTGGGCAAGAGCTGGGACTTCCACGTCACCGAGGCCCTGCGAACCACGCTCGACGAGGGCGTGGCCATGGTGGGCGAATCGGTGGCACACCTGAAGGGTGCAGGCCTACGGGTGTTCTTCGACTCCGAGCACTTCTTCGACGGCTACAAGGCGAACCCCGAGTACGCGCTTCGCGTGGTGGAGGCTGCGGCGGCGAGCGGTGCCGACTGCGTCGTCCTGTGCGACACCAACGGCGGATCGCTGCCACACGAGGTGCAGCGCATCACCGCCGAGGTGGTGTCGTTCCTGGGCGACGTCGCCGTGGGCATCCACACCCAGAACGACAGCGGGTGCGCGGTGGCCAACTCGATCGCGGCCGTCGTCTCAGGCGCCACCCAGGTGCAGGGGACGGTGAACGGCTACGGGGAGCGCACCGGGAACGCCAACCTGATGGCGGTCATACCGAACCTGACCTTGAAGATGGGCGTTGCCACGTTGCCGGAGGGTCGGCTGGAACGGCTCACGCTGGTGAGCCACCACGTCGCCGAGCTCGTCAACCTCCCGCCGCAACCCTCCGACCCCTTCGTCGGGATGTCGGCCTTCGCGCACAAGGGCGGCCTCCACACCTCAGCCCTGGGCCGGGCCGGCGGAGCCACCTACGAGCACGTCGACCCGCAGCTGGTGGGCAACCACACGCGCGTGCTCGTGTCGGACCTGGGGGGCCGGGCCGGCATGTCGATGAAGGCCCAGGAGCTGGGTGTGGACCTCGATGACCAGGCCGTGGCCGTGCTCACCGAGGAGCTGAAGCGACTGGAGTCGCGGGGTTGGCTCTTCGAGGCGGCGGACGCCTCTCTCGAGCTGCTCATGCGCCGGGCGACCGGATGGGAGCCCGACTTCTTCTCGATGGAGGCCTACCGGGTGTCCAGCTACCACCGGGAGCGCCCGAACGGCTTGGCCCAGGCCATGGAGGGATCCTCGGGTGCGGCGGTGCCCGGCGAGGAGGTGGAGGTCTCCGTGGAGGCCACCGTGAAGCTCTGGGTGGGTGACGACCGCAGGGTTGCCGTGGGGGAGGGGAACGGCCCGGTCAACGCGCTGGACGTCGCCCTGCGCGCAGCGCTGGGCGACACCTTCCCGGCGCTCGATCGCATCCACCTCACCGACTTCAAGGTGCGCGTGCTCGACGGCGTGGCGGCCACCGGCTCGGTGGTCAGGGTCCTCGTCGACTCCACCGACGGCGACCGCACCTGGACGACGGTGGGTGTCTCGGAGAACATCATCGAAGCCTCCTGGCAGGCCCTCGTGGACTCGATCGTCTACGGGTTGCTGCACGCTGGTTGAGCGCCGAGCCGGGATCCAAGACGCCTCGCATCCGCCGGGGCGCCCGTCTGAGGAGGAAGAGCGCCTGGAGGGCGCTGGCGATCGGGATGGTCGCCACAGCGGCGAGCTTCGTGCCGATGTTCCTCGTCGGGACGCTGGCGGTTTACCTCCAGGCCGACTTGGGCATCGACGATGTGGGTCTGGGTCTGCTGGTGGCCGTAGGGGCCATGTCCGGCGCGCTTTTCTCCACGCTCGGCGGCCGGATGGTGGAGCGGATCGGTGTGGGCCGGGCACTGCGCCTCGGCGTCCTGCTCTCGGCGGTCAACATGGTCGGGATAGCCACGGTGGCACAGAGCTGGGCCGTGGCAGCCGCGCTGATGGTGTTCGCCGGCGTCGGCCCCACGCTCTCCCAACCGGCGACCATCCTGTGGCTCTCCCGGGAGATCCCCGCCGAGCGCCAAGGCATCGTGTTCGGCATCAACCAGTGCGCGGGGCCGGCTTCGACCCTCGTGGCCGGCCTCTCCGTGCCCCTTATCGCCGGAACGCTCGGCTGGAGGTGGGCTTACGGCCTGATCGGTGCGGTGACCGTGGTGCTGGCGTTCTGCGTGCCACAGAACCGGCGTCGGCCCCGGCCCGCTCGCCGCTTCAGCCGGGATGGCGACATGCCGCTGCCACCGCTGATCGTCCTGATGCTCGCACTGCTGTTGAGCCTCTTCACCATCACCGCCTTCTCGGCCTTCGCCATGAGCAGCATGGCCTCAGCCGGTGTTCCCGAGGGCGTCGGCGGGGTGGTGATCGCCGGGGGCAGCATCGCTGCGATGATCACCCGGCTCTCGGCCGGGCAGTTGGCCGATCGCCGCACAGGCGGAAGCCACCTGAGGACGTCGGCGGTCATGGTGGCCACCGGGTCGTTGGGCTTCATCTTGCTGTCGACGGGGAGCGCTTGGGCGATGGTGGGAGGTGTGATCGTGGTGTTCTCCATGTCGTGGGGATGGCAGGGCCTGTTCACCCTGGCCCTCACGAGGATCAACCCCAACGCTCCAGCGGCTGCCATGGGCATCGTCTTCACGGGCGGGAACATCGGATCGGTCATCGGACCGGCTGCCTTCGGCATCGTGGCCGGCGTCCACCTGGCCTCGGCATGGTGGATGGCGGCGGGGATGGCGCTGCTCAACGCGGTCCTGCTCCTCGTCGCTCGCAGGATGGTCATGAGGCGCCTGGCTCCAACGGCCCGGTAGCCGGCACTCACCCCGCAGGTGCCGGCTAGCTGCCCGGGTCGTTGCAGAGGCGCCGCACCGAGGCCGGCTCAGATCTGGTCCGGGGCTGCGGGGGCGGCTGAGGGGGTAGCCTGCCGACATGGCCGCACCCAACTACGTGCCCAGTGCGCCCGACGAGCAGGTGCGCGTCTACGAGTCGCCCCCCTGGAACCCGGATCCGTGGGTGGCCCACCGCCCCTCCGACCTCGTGGACGGCCAGCCCAGGGGTGGCCAGCTGCTCGGCAACCCCGGCCCCGACCAGGGCTACGCCCTGCTGCTGGCCCGGCGGTTCCGCGACGCACTGGTGCTCAGCGCTTCCGAGGACGTCGATGACGCGATCGCAGGCTGCGTGGCAGTTGCGAACAAGCGGGCTTCCCTGTTCGGCAGGGCCCCGATGATCCACGACCTCACCGTGGCGTTCACGCTGTGGGGCTTCCTCGGCGAGGCACACCCCTCTCTAGTGGCGAAGCGGCAAGAGCTGTTCGCCGCGGCGTCGCTCGGGCAGCACTACGCGGAGCGCAGGAGGATCGCTGCGGCCGTGCCTGCCGAGGTGCTGCGCAAGCCGCACACCGAGATCGTCGCGCTCTGCGAGGTCGACCCCACCCGAGAGAGCCTCCTCGACTTCTAGCTACCCGACCTGCGCATCCGTGCCGTCGATCTGACGACGAGCGCACGCCGGTTCGGCGGATCCGGCGACTAGGGGACCACCTCTACGGGGGTGCCGGCGGGGATCGTCTCGGCGAGCATCGTCACCACGTCGTTCGGCATGCGCACGCAGCCGTTGGAGGCTGCCGAGCCGATCAGCTCAGGGCTCCCGGTGCCGTGGAACGCGATCACCGGAAGACCGTCGTCGAAGACGTCGAGGGCCTCCGAGTAGGCGCTGGTCGACAGCAGCCAGGGTCCGTACACCTGCTGGCTCGCGCCGATGGCTGCCGTGTCGAGGATCTCGTTCACGTACAGCCGGCCCACCGGCGTGGGTGTGACGTCCCGGCCGATCACGACGCTGGTCTCGGTGAGGAGGCGATCTCCCTGCCACATCCTCAACAGCCGATCCGACAGGTCCAGCTCACCGTGGAAGTCGTGCTCCGCGACCGTCACGTCAGAGGCCCGCACCCAACCTTCCTGGCCGTTGGGTCTGGCCGCCACCATCACCTTGAACCAGCCGTCACGCTCGTCGGTCACGACGTTCACCAGGGGGTTGCCGAAGTAGGTGGGGTTCTCGAAGGCCCACCCGTCGGCGGTCTTGCGGACACCGGCGGAGTTGAGGCCGGGCCGGGGGATGGGCGGCCGCTCGCCCTCGGCTGGCGCGGGTGGAGGATCGCCCGACCCGGGTCGCACGGCGAAGACCTCGAGCGTGGGCCCCGTGGCGGTGACGACCTTGGTTCGGTAGCCACCCTGGGGGTCTACGAGGGTGGTGCTCGGAGCTGCGTCGGATCCCGAGTCTCCGACGAGGGAGCACCCGGAGAGCAAGGTGACGAGGACCAGCACAGCCGCCACGATCCGAGCCGGGCCGGAGTTGGCGGGTCCGGCTCGCCGGTTGGAGGCGCGGGGCAGCAGCGTCGCTGGGCTCGGAGAGTTCATCCAGCGGCGATGGTAGCGGCGGTCGGGTGCCGCCTAGCATCGGATGGGGTGAGCCCCCCCGTACGAGTCCGCTTCGCCCCCGCCCCCACCGGATACCTCCACATCGGCGGTGCCCGCACGGCCCTCTACAACTGGATGTTCGCTCGCCAGCAGGGAGGCGAGATGATCCTGAGGATCGAGGACACCGACGCCGAGCGGAGCAGGCCCGAGCTCGTCGACGTGATATTCCGCGCCCTCGAGTGGCTGGGCATCGACTGGGACGGCGAACCGGTGAAGCAGTCGGAGCGCTCACAGCTCTACCTCGACGCCGTGGAGGAGCTCCTGGCAGGCGGTCATGCCTACTGGTGCGACTGCACGCCCGAGCAGGTGAAGGCCAGGGCCGAAGCGAGGGGCGGCAAGCCGGGCTACGACGGCCACTGCCGCGATCGAGGTCTGGGACCGCCGTCCGGCGGCCGGGGGGTCGGTGACGCTACCGGCCAGGTGGTTCGCTTCCGCGTCCCGCACGAGGGGATCACCTCGTTCGAGGACGTCATCCGCGGCCGGGTGGCCTTCGAGAACGAGCAGATCGAGGACTTCGTGGTCCTCCGCTCGAGCGGGGAGCCGATGTTCATCGTGGCCAACGCAGTCGACGACGCCGACCTCGGCATCACCCACGTGGTGCGGGGCGAAGACCTCATCAACGTCACACCCAAGGTGCTGCTGCTGAGGGAGGCCCTCGGCGTGGGTGCCGAGCCCGTGTTCGCCCACCTCCCCCTGATCGTCAACGAGAAGCGCCAGAAGCTCTCCAAGCGTCGCGACGACGTGTCTGTCGGCGACTACATCGATCGCGGGTACCTCTCCGAGGCGATGGCCAACTACCTGGTCACCCTCGGGTGGGGGCCACCCGATGGTGTCGAGATCCGACCCATGTCCGAGATCGTCGAGCTGTTCCGGCTCGAGAGCGTGAACTCGGCCAGCGCCTTCTTCGACCAGCGCAAGCTCGACCACTTCAACGGCGCCTACATTCGCGCGCTCCCCGTGGACGAGTTCATCGAGCGCTCAAGACCCTGGCTCTCCGGGTCGGCGCCGTGGACGCCGGAGCACTTCGACGAGGCCGCCTTCGAGCGCATGGCTCCGATGGTGCAAGAGCGCGTGACCCGGCTCGATGAGGTCCCCGGCTACGTCGACTTCCTCTTCCTTCCCGAGCCCGTGCGCGACGAGGGCTCCTGGGCCAAGGTGATGTCCAAGGACCCGGAGGCCACGACCCGTCTCCTCGACGTGGCGACGGAGCTGCTGCTGGCTTGCGAGTGGAGCTCTTACGCGATCGCCCAGGCGTTCAACGACCACGCAGACAGCCACGAGATCAAGCGAAAGGTGCTGCAGGCACCGTTGCGCGTGGCGGTCACCGGCCGCAGCGTCGGCCCCCCCCTGTGGGAGTCGATAGAGGTGCTCGGGCGAGAGGAGACGCTTCGTCGGATCAGCCTGGCTCGGGCAGACCTGTGAGGTCGGCAGGCCTCGGATGATGACGGTGGTCCGTTGGGGGGTGCGGGCCCTCTTGTTGGCGCTCGGGCTGTTGGTCCTGTACGTGGCGGTGACGTTCGCGCAGGTCTGGTGGGCCTCCCGCCAGAACGACGCCCGGTCCGCCAGCGCGATCGTCGTGATGGGTGCCGCGCAGTGGGATGGACGGCCCTCACCGGTGCTGCGCGAGAGGCTCGACCACGCGGCGGAGCTGTGGGAGCAGGGGTACGCCCCGATCGTGGTGGTCACCGGTGGCAAGCAGGTGGGCGACAGGTTCACGCAGGGCATGGCAGGTCACTCCTACCTGCGCGAGCTCGGTCTACCCGAGGAGGCGATACGGGTCGAGGTGGAGGGCACCAACAGCTACGAGGAGCTCTCCGCCTCCGCTGTCATCCTGAGCGAGGAGGGGGTTCCGCCGGACGTCCTGATCGTCTCGGATCCCTACCACTCGCTCAGGGTGGTGAAGATCGCCGAGGAGGTGGGGATGACCGCATCGGTCTCGCCCACCGAGGCGGCACCTCAGTTGGAGTCGTTGGCCCGCGAGACGGCTGCAGTGGCCGCAGGGCGGATCCTGGGCTTTCGCCGCCTGGCGAACCTCTCCTGAGCGACGCTGCACCGCGGCATCGGCTCCGACCAGATCGGGTTCGGAGTCCGACTGGAGCACCACTAGAGTGTGGGCCGCCCTTCGGGGGTGGTGTAATTGGCAACACAGCAGGTTCTGGTCCTGTTATTGGGGGTTCGAGTCCTCCCCCCCGAGCTTTCGAACTCGAAGTAGGGATCCGGCGAACGGCCGGCACCGTCTCGTTTCACGTCGATCGCGAGCCGCACGGGACCCTTGTCGGAGAGGTCCCCTGGGGCATCAGGAACGGGTTCGGTCCAGGCGGTGGAGCTCAACCAGGCGGTGCTCGTCCACGAGCTCGCCCGGCCCTGGGCCTTCGCACTCGGTGAGCTGGACCTGGCGCACCCGCTCCGAGACACCCCTCAGGGCACCTGGCGACCCGTCGGGCCGCACGAACTGCAGCTCCACCTCGTCCACGCCGTCGCCCGGCGTGACCGTGGCGGTCTTCTCGTAGTCGAGCGACGCCCAGCCTTCCTGCACCAGCAGAGCAGCCTCCACGAGTTGGCTCCCCGGGTGGTCGAAGCCGGCGGAGCCCCGGTAGTGGTCGATGATCGTCGCGGGCTCGGGGTCGCGGTGCAGCACGGCTCGTAGCGTGGGAGGGTCGAGGAAGCCCCAGTAGGCCCCCTCCGGGAAGGAGAGGGCAGTGGGGGCGTAGCGGTGTCCCCCGAGGTGGCTGCTGCGCCAGAGGCTCACCTCGTCGGGCACGTCGTCCAAGTCCGCGACCAGGCGGGGGCCGAGCCGTCCGCAGCACACGTCTCGACTGCCGTGCCCGCAGACCAGCACGTCCCGAGTGGCCCGAGCACTGCTCCCCGCTGCGTGCACCGATCCGTTGCCGTTGACGCTCGTCGAAGGGACGGTGTGCATGATCTGCTCGCAGGCGGCGGCGAGGTCTTCCGGGGAGTCGACCTCCAGGCGTTGGCGCTCGAAGCCGCGGAACCCGCCTGGGATGCGCGACCAGCGCACGACGAAGTTGCCCTCGGGACGGCGGGCTCCGGCGGGCACCACGGCTTGCACCCGGACCCGCCGTGGCGGTCCGAGCTCGGCCAAGCGCGCCTCTATCTCACCCAGCGGACCCATGAGGGCGACCTTGCTCGGCCACGGCATCGCCCAACCCACCAGGAGGTAGTCGGTGTAGCTGGGCCCACTTCCGGCCGGGCTCAGGTCGGCGGCCCGGGTCTGGGCGGAGCACATCGTCTCGTTGAGGATCGCCACCAGACCACTATCGCCCAGATCGGACCGCGACGAGGAGGGCTGCGAACTGCGGTGCCATATCGGAGAGGCTCGTGCCTTCCGGGTCCACCGTGCACAGCGTGGGCCCTGAGGAGGAAAAGGCAGGGAATGACACCCGGATGTCCAGCGTCCTTCATGCAAACATGGGCACATGCCACCGATACAGCTCACCGGGCAGGCGGTGGTCGTGGTGGACATCATCGCGATCATCCTCATGCAGGGCATCGCTGGCTACACGGTCAACCGCATGCCCCTGTCGATGCTCCGCTACGACACCTGGCTGCTGCGTTCACGTCCCTTCGAGCGCGGCGGGCTCCTCTACACGCAGATGCTCAGGATCAAGCGCTGGAAGGACAGGGTCCCTGAGGCGGGTGACTTCTTCCGGGGCGGGATGTCGAAGAAGCACCTCCCCTCTGCCGAGCAGGGCGGCATATCGCGCTTCGCGTCCGAGACGCGGCGTGCCGAGCTGTGCCACTGGCTGGCCGTAGCACCCACGCCGCTATTCGCGCTTTGGAACCCGCCGTGGATGGTGGTTCTGGTGATGGTCTCGGTGTTCGGGGTCAACCTGCCCTTCATCACCATCCAGCGCTACAACCGGATCCGTGCCGAGAGGGTGCTCAGGCGTGAGGGCCCTCCCGAGCTCGGAGAGGCCACCTGGGCTCCAACCTGAACCGCCGGGATCGTTGGCCGGCGTGGACGGGTGCCGTCTACTTGGCGAGCTCCGCCTCCACAGCGGCGAGCAGTGAAGGGTGGTCTGGGGTGACGGCCGGGGCGAACCGCTCCACCACGGTGCCGTCCCTTCCCACGAGGAACTTCTCGAAGTTCCAGAGGACGTCGGGATCCTCGGTGGGAGTCAGGCCGTGGCCACGGAGCCGCTCGCGGAACTCGTCCTTGCCCTCGGCGGTGGGGGCTTGTCGGGTCAGCTCGCGGTAGAGGGGGTGCTGGTCGTCTCCCACGACGCTGATCTTCGACATGACGGGAAAGGTCACGGAGTACTGGGTCGAGCAGAACTCGGCGATCTCCGCATCGGTGCCGGGCTCCTGGCTCCCGAAGTCGTTGGCGGGGAACCCCAGGATGGTCAGCCCTGCGTCGGCCTTGTCGGAGTAGAGGCGTTGCAGGGCCTCGTACTGAGGCGTGAGCCCGCACTGGGATGCGACGTTCACCACCAGCACAACCTCGCCCTCGTGTTCCGAGAGCTTTCCCGTGCTTCCGTCCATCTTGGTGAACTCGATCTCGCCGAGCGTGCTCATGGCCTGCCTCTCAGGATCTGGGGTGTACGCCGGGGAGCGTAGCGAGCGTCGGCTCGGCTCCGGGAGGATCACCTCGCGGAGTTACCATCCGGCTCATGGAAGATCCCAGGTTCTCCGCGGTCGATCCGGCCTCGGTGCCCCAGCTGCGCGGCATCTTCGAGCCCGTGGTGACCGAGGTCGACGGGCCTGTCGAGGTGGTGCAGGGGAAGATCCCTGACGACCTCGCAGGCGTCTACCTCCGCAACGGCCCCAATCCCCGCTTCCCTCCGATCGGGAGCTACACCTACCCCCTCGACGGCGACGGCATGGTGCATGGGGTGTGGATCGAGGAAGGTGGCGCTCGCTATCGGAACCGGTTCGTGCGCACCCCTGCCCTCGAGGCCGAGGAGAGGGTGGGTCACGCGCTGTGGTCCGGCGTGATGAGCGGTGGCCTACCCGATCCCGCCGCGGTGCGCCCGGAGCTGATGGGCACCGAGCGAGACCTGGTGGACATCAACGTGGTCGTCCACGCCGGCCGCTACCTCGCCCTCGCGGAGAGCGCACGACCCTTCGAGCTCACGCCGGGGCTCGGGACCATCGGACCCTTCGACTTCGGGGGCGCGCTCGCCCAGGGGATCTGCGCGCACCCGAAGATCGACCCCATCACGGGTGAGATGGTGGTGTTCCGCTACGACCTGGCCGAGCCCTTCCTCACCTGGGCATCGATCGGCCCCGACGGTGTGGCCACGCACCCCGAGGCCGTCATCGACGTCGACGGGCCTCACATGATCCACGACTGCGCGATCACCGCTCGGCATCTGGTGCTGTTCGTATCCCCGTGCGTCTTCGACCTGGAAGCGGTGGCAAGTGGTGGCTCGCTGCTGCAGTGGCGCCCGGAGCGGGGCACCCGCATCGCTCTCGTCCCTCGAGACGGCTCGCCGGTGCGTTGGGTCGAAGCGGAGCCCTTCTGGGTCTGGCACTTCGCCAACGGCTTCGAACCGGACGGCAGCGGTGACACCGTGGTGGTCGACTACGCAAGGTGGTCTTACCCTGGCTTCGGGGCGGGCGAGGCAGCCCCCGAGGGTCACCTGGAGCGTGCGACCATCGACGTGAAGGCGGGCACGGCCCGCTTCGATCCCCTCGACGATCAGCTAGCTGAGTTCGCCCGGATCGACGACCGCCTGATCGGGCAGGAGCACCGCTACTTCCACGCGGCCGCGAAGGATCCGGCTGACCCGCCTCAGGTGGCTGGCGAGTGGAACCGCCTCGTGCGCTACGACACAGCGAAGGGAGAGCTGGCCTCACGTCCCATGGGGCGGACCCGTCTAGGCGAGGCGGTGTTCGCCCCCCGGCACGGGCGCACCGGCGAGGACGACGGCTACATCATCGGCTTCACGTTCGATGCCGACTCGCTCGAGTCGCACCTCGTGATCCTCCACGCCGAGGACATCACGGCGGAGCCGGCGGCCACCGTGTCACTTCCCCAGCGCGTGCCGTTCGGGCTCCACGGCTGGTGGCAACCCACCCCAGGCTGAACGAGGTGGGCCGGTCAGCCGGTGAAGCGCGGGACCATGGCCTGTGTGACGTGGATCGAGACCTCGGCGTGGCCCTTCGACGGGTCCGGGTCGGGAGCGGCCGACGTGGCGTCGGCCGCCGAGACCAGCGTGGTGCCAGCGCCGGCGGAGCTGGCGACCACGGCCTCGATGCCGAAGCTCAGGTTCGCTCCCGTGACCAGCTGGCCGCTCGAGCACTCGACGGCGGCCGACCCCCCGGCGGGGAGCTCGCACACCCAGCCTTGGGGTGGGCTCACCGAGGTCACCGAGAGCCCCGAGGGAACCGAGAGCACGAGTCGGGGCTCACCGGCGTCCGAGGGTCCTTCGTTGGTGATCGTCGCCGAGAGGTTCAGAGCGTCCCCCGGCGCCACTTCGCACTCCGCTGCCCCTTGGCAGTCGTAGGCGACCGCGAGGGTCGAGCGCGCTGCCACCACCTTGCCCAGCGAGCCCGAGGTGGGGCTGCCCTCCGTGGCGAACCACACCGTGCCGTCGGGGCCGGCCATCAAGTACGTGGTGCTGTCCGACGTGGGGAGCTCGGTGACGGTACCGGCCGGGGTGATCCTCCCGACGACGTGGTCCGACGACCCGTACCAGATGTTCCCGTCGGCTCCGAGCACGAGGAACTGCGGGAAGTTCGAGGTGTCGAACTCTGTGAGCGTCCCGTCGGGGGTGATCCTGCCGAGCTTCGGTCCGTACTGCCCGAACCAGATGTTCCCGTCGCTCCCTGTTGCGAGGTAGTCGGTGTCGTAGGAGGTGGGCCAGGTCCGGACCTCGTGGGAGGTCAGGTCGACGCGGCCGATCATCTCGTCGGCACCGAACCAGATGTTCCCGTCGGGGCCGACGATCGGGTGCCGGGTCATCGTCGGGGTGTCGACGTAGGCGACCACCCCGTCCATGGAGACGTAGCCGATCTTGGCTTCGGGGAAGACCCCGAACCAGATGTTCCCGTCGGGAGCCGCGACCATCCCCGGCTTCCCGCCGGCGCCACTCGTGTAGCCGTCCACCGGGTACTCCACCAGGTTGTTCTCCATGTCCACCTGCCCGATGAACACGTTGGAGGCGTCGCCGTCGTCGGCGAACCAGATGTTCCCGTTGGGACCGACGAGGAGGTCGCGGGTGGCATCGTGGGTCGCGTTCTCGAAGACCACACCGTTGGCGTCGACGTTCCCCACCCCGCCTGCGGAGTCGGAGAACCAGACCTTCCCGTCCGGCCCCAGGACCAGGTTGCCCGTGACAGCTCCTGCGGTGCTGAACTGCTCGACGGCGCCGTCACGGAACCGCCCGACGCTGCTGCCACCGAACGTCCCGAACCACATGGTCCCCTCAGGGTGCTCGAGGGGGTTGAGCGGCGCCCCGGTCGTGTCGCGGAGCACCACCTCACCGGTGGGCGTGATCTGCACGAGCTGGTTGGCGAAGCCCCCAGTCCAGATCGAACCGTCGGAGGAGGCGAGCATCGGCCCGGGCGACGAGCCCACGTCGTACTCCACCACGGTGCCGATCGGGTCGGTACCGGTGGCGGCTCCCGCCGCGGTGATGGAGATGGTCGACCACAGGAGCGCCATCAGGGCGATCGTCGCCACCGTCCACGTTCCGATCGCGTTCTTCCTCGAGCTGACCATCATCCGACCTCCGTCTCTACGTCAGACAGCGACGCTACTCGGCAAGACAGAGCTGTCGTGGACCTCTCCGGACCGTCGGTTCCTCAGACCGGGACGGCAGGTCAGGGCCGCGCGTCGGGGACGATCGCGATCTTCCCGAAGACGTCCTGCGTGGCGAGACGCTCCAGGGCCTCCGTGGACCGGGCGAGCGGAAAGGTGGAATCGACAACAGGCTTGAGGCCCTCGGAGGCCATCAAGGCGAGCACGCCTTCCAGTTCTTCGCGGGTCCCCATGGTCGAGCCCAGGATCTCCAGCTGTTTGCGGAAGACCCGCCGGAGCTCGGCCTGTGGGTCGGATCCGGTGGTCGCGCCCGCCACCACGAGGCGCCCTCCTGGTCGCAGGCAACGCAGGGAGTGAGCCCAGGTCGCCTTGCCGACGGTCTCGATCACGGCGTCGACCCGATCGGGTAGGCGAGCCCCCGGCTCGAAGGTCGCCTCGGCCCCCAGCTCCTCGGCCCGGGCCCGCTTGCCGGCCTGCCGGCCGGTTACCCACATCCGCACTCCGGCGGCCGAGCCGAGCACCACAGCGGCCGTCGCCACACCACCGCCGGCGCCCTGCACCAGCACGGTGTCGCCCGGGCCCACGCCGGCCTTGGTGAACAACATGCGGAAGGCGGTGAGCCACGCCGTGGGCACGCAGGCGGCCTCCTCGAACGAGAGCTCGGCCGGCTTGGCCACCAGGTTCCTCTCTGGCACCCAGACGTACTCGGCGAGCGTCCCGTCATAGCGCTCGGACAGCAGCGACTGCTCGGGGTCGAGGGTCTCGTCGCCACGGCCGGCGGCTGGATCGCCGATCACCGCGTGGACGACCACCTCCGCGCCGCCCTCGGTCACGCCGGCGGCGTCGGTCCCCAGGACGATCGGCAGGTTCTCCGGCGGTGTGGCCACCCCCCGCAGCGTCCAGAGGTCGTGGTGGTTCAGCGTGGCGGCCCGCACCTGCACGCGCACCCAGCCCGGCTGCGGCTCGGGTTCGGGGTGCTCACCCACGTGGAGGCCGGAGAGGGGATCGTCGGCAGACGATGAGCGGGCGACGGCAGCGAGCATGGCGTGAGCATAGGGACGGGGGAGAGCGGGCGGCCTGGTCGTCGGGAAGGAGCCGACCGGCGTTACGGTGCCGACCGTGAACTTCGTGGGGCACATCGCGGCTGCGGCCTCGGCGCCGCAGTGGCCCGAGCCCGGGTTTCGGGTGGGTGTCGTCGCCCCCGACCTGTGCGCAAGCGCGGGAGTGACCCTGGATAGGCCCTCCGGAGCGCTCGGCGAGGGGATCGCCCACCACCGTCGCATCGATGCCCGCTTCCACGACCTGCCCTGGTTCCGCAGCTCGGTCCAAGAGCTCTCCGTCGATCTGCAAGCGGCCGGGGTGAGGCGAGGACCTGCCCGTGCCGCGGCCCACGTGGGATGCGAGCTGATGATCGACGGCGAGCTCCTGGCGGACCCCGACGTCGACCGGGCGCTTGCGGAGACCTGGCTGGTGCTCGCGTGCCACGGACCGGAGGTGTCCGGAGCGGTCGCCGTCAGCGACCGGCTCAGGTGGCGTAGGTGGTTGGACCGGTTCGTCGCAGGTGTAGAGCCGCGCCGCTACGCCGAACCGGCGGTGGCGGCGTTCGCCACCGGCCGCATCCTGCATCGGCGCCCTCGTCTCGCGATCGACGCGTCGGAGCAGCCGGCCGTCGTCGGAACCTTCGAGGCCCATGCCGCCTCGATCCGCAGCGGGGCCGCCCGAGCCCTTGCCGAGGCGAGCGAGGGGCTCGCCTGGTAGGCCAGGGTCGCCACCTGCCACGGTCGCACCGGCACGCCGCTGGGCGGACGACCCGATCGCCCGCTCGACGAGGACGGCAACCTCACCGTCCCGCAGCTTGCGAACCCCGGAAGCAGCCGGCGTAGCCGCCGTAGAAGGTTTCGCTCGGCTCACAACCTCCGCCCAAACCATCGGAAGATCGACGGTTCTCACGCCCGCTGGCGAACGAACACACGACCCTCTGACCAGGACGTTCGTCCTGGTCAGAGGGAACTTCCTTGGCGCCCCCGCCAGGATTCGAACCTGGGCACACGGTTTGGGAACGACCATCCCTTAGGGGTGTAACCCCTGTCAGCGGCCCAGAGAATCCTCAAGGGACGTTGCTTCCCACCGCCTTCCCAAAGGATCTGGACCCCCAGATCGGCTTAGGGGGGCGACGTTCGAGGAGGCGCCCCGTGCCCCGACCGACCCAACGCATCCAGCTGTTAGGCATCCAGGAGCGCCGATCGACCCCGCAGGCGACCCGACCCTGGGTCGTCTGCGTGCGGCGGGGACCTCGATCGGGAGCGAACCCGGGACCTCGCCCAGCGCGTCACCCTCAAGCTCGACGGCACACCGATGGCCCCGAGCGGCGCGGCTCAGAGGCTCCGGTCGTCGTTCATGTCCATGAAGTCGACAGCGATGTCGACCGGCGGGGCGTCCATGTCGCTCAGAGGCTAGGCGTGGGCCGTCGCCTAGACCAGGGACGCAGCCGTTCAGTCCGGGTCGAGGAGCCTCGCGTGGAAGGCACCGACGGCGAGGACCGCGTCGGCTGACAGCGTGGCGGGATCGAGCTCCGGGTGGTCGAGGAACATCTGCTCGGAGTAGGCGGTCGGGCCTTGGTTGCCGGGGCTGGCGAAGTTCGCCGCCAGGTCGTCGAGCGTAGTGCGCATCGCTCCGACGAGTTCGGGGCCGAACGAGGCCCGCACCGCGTCGGCAGCGGGTTCGGGGCCACCTCGATCGTTGTGGAGCAGGACGAACGCGATGTCGTACCAGTCCTTCGGCTTCCGCCGGCTGCCCGCTGCGGCTGCCTTGGCGAGGAGGAAGCCGGCAAGGCCGCTGACGTTGACCTCTGCCGTCAGCTCGACGCCACCGACCCGCGAGGTGAGCACGCGCACCTCGACATCGCGAGCGGCGAAGCCAGTGCCCCGCAGGTTGACGGCACCGAGGTTCTCGCAAGCGTCGAACTGCACGATCGCCTGGTTCGGCTGATCGTCGAGGTCTGCGAGCAGCTCGAACTTCACGACGGTCTTCGTCGGTGCGCCGTCGGCGACCCAGCGCCACACGCGTTCGGTGTCGGGCTCGAACTCGGCGTTCCTGAGGGCGTTCTCGAGCCTCGCGGTGTTGATGGCTCCGCAGGCGACCTCGAGATCGACCTGCACGTCGACGTCAGTCGTGCCGGCGTGGCGCCAGGCGCTGCTTGCACACAGCAGCTCCGGAACGAGCCCACCGAGCACGACGAACTCGGGGCGACCGCCGTAGTGGTGCACCACGCGGACGAGCGCCGCCTCAGACGCGGCGCGAGCGGAGCGGGATCGCTCAGGTTCAGGCATCGCCGACAACCTCCCAGAGGTGCTCCGCAGCCTCCTCGCCACGGACGCCCGAGGCGCGCAGGTCGGCGTAGATGCGGGGCCATGGCGCGACGCGGAGGTCACCGGCCGGGGCCGACAGCCGCTTGGTCACTGACGTGGGGAACGGACGCAAGACCAGGCGACCTCCCTCGATCGGCTTGAGGCCAGCGCGGTCGGCGACCTCGTCGAGCGTGGCCGGGGTCGGCGCGTCGACGAAGACGTCCAGGCCGCTCACCTCGGTCAGGTAGGGAGCGAGGACTGCGGCGCCAGCCGGGCCGGTGGCTGCCCATGCCAGGCCGTCGGCATCCCACCGCCGGCCGAGCTTCACCAGCTCGTCGGCGAGATCGCCGAGGACACCGACGCGGAGCATGAGGGGCTTGGTCGCAGTGAGAGCCGCATCGGCGTACGCCGTCAGCAGCGCCCGTCGGTCGCCGAGCTCCCGTGCCGAGGCCCTCCCACGTGGCGCGTCGGCCTCGAGCAGTCCGAGCGTCGTCAACGTCGCCAGCGCCTTCGTCGCAGAACCGGCCGACAGACCGGTCGTTCGCTCGACGTCGGCCACCGTGGGGCGCGTGCCGAGCAGCAGCGCCTCGGCCGTTCCGATGACCGATGGCGTCCAGCGCGGGGCCAGATCGGGCTTCGTCTCAGGCCGACCGCTCCGGGAGACGACAAGGCCGGGCAGGGAGATCTCTGCTCCACCCGCCTCGTCCACCCACCCCAGCCCGGCGGCGGCGATCGCGGCACGGGCCCCGGGCGATATGCGCCGCGCGACCACGACGTCGACGTCGCCCTTCGGGCGATCCAACACGACGCGGACGTCGCCGAGCCAACCCTCGCCTGCCCATGCGGCTCGGACGCGAGCGCCGGCCACGTCGACCAGCGCGATGCCCTCGCCCGAACGGGCGAGGCGCACAGGCGTGCCCGAAGGGAGGACGGCACGGATCGCCGTCTCCATCCTGCCGGAGCCAGCCTCCTGGTCGGTCGTGGTCACGACGACACAATACCTCAGCCAAGTGAAATACTCACTGTGCAAGTGAGGATTTTGAATAGCTGAGGATTTCTTACGCGGGCTCGCCTGCCCGCGCAACAGAGGGGCAACCTCACGAAGCCGGCGCACATCTCCTCCCACACCCCTCCCAATCAGGTCGGGAGATGGTGGAGTCTGGCGGTCACCAGCGGTCAGGCCGCTACGCTCTGACCAGGACGTTCGTCCTGGTCAGAGGGAACTTCCTTGGCGCCCCCGCCAGGATTCGAACCTGGGCACACGGTTTAGGAAACCGATGGTTTATTTGCTTAAAAATGCTGGTCACAGGGTTGATTGTTGCTCATGATCTTGATTCTCCCCGAACTCTCCCCGTAAGATCTGGCTACGGTTAGCTACGGTTGGCTAAGCGGGGACAAGGGGGTCAGAGATGGCGAGACCCGTGCAGGATGTGCGCATCTGGTCGCTCCAGGACCGGCGCAAGCACGCCATGGCCAAGCGGCCCTGGCTCGTGCGATGGGTGGTCGACGGCCGGGAGCACAACCGCTCCTACCGCACCCGAGCCGAAGCCGACCGCTACCGGTCTCAGCTCCTCGTGGCCCAGAGCAAGGCCGAGCGCTTCGACCACGACAGCGGCGAGCCGGTGTCGTGGACACCAGTCACGGGCGACAAGCAGCTCGTCGCCTGGGTGCGCCAGTGGCTCGCCGAGCAGTGGCCGGAGTGGCAGCCCCGCACGCGAGCCTCAGCAGTGGAGGCGCTGGCCCGGTTCGTGCCCTTGGTGTGCTCGGCGTCGGCCCCAGAACCGCCAGCAGAGATGCGTGCCTATCTGGTCCAGTCCCTGCGCCCCGGTGCCGAGGTCGACGGCGCTCACCCGTGCGAACGGTGGCTGGCACGTTGGAGCCCGGCGCTCGGCCACCTCGACCGAGAGATGATGGCCAACGTCGAACAGCAGTTGGCCATCGGCGCCAGTGGACAGCCCCTCTCGGCCAACGTCTCCAACCGCTACCGGACCACGGCGCACGCTTGCATCAAGCGAGCGGTGGAACTGGATGTGTTGGCAGCAGACCCGTGGCCACCTCCGCCGAGTGGTCGTCGGCGGCGCAAGAGCGCTCGCAAGCGCCGCTCGGTCGACATCCGGCTCTTGCCCGATCCGGCCACGATGGAAGCCGCTATCGCTGCCATGCGCTCGCACCAGCCGGGCAGTCGCACCTACGAGGTCATGACCGCCGTGGCCTACTACGCCGGGCTCCGACCCTCCGAGGTGGTGGCGTTGCGCCCGCGATCGCTGGACCTGCCCGAGGAGGGCTGGGGTCGCATTGAGGTGGTCGAAGCCGACGTCGACTGGGACGAACCCGGCGAACCCAAGACCGGCCAGCGCTCCGTACCGATCCCGCCCCAGCTCGTGGCCATCCTGCGGTCGTGGATCGAGGATGTCGGCGTGGGCGACGACAATCTGCTGTTTCGCACCAGAGGCAACAAGCGTCCGACCCAATCGAACTGGGGGAGAGCCTTGAAGCGTGGTCTGGCCGCCGTGGAGCACGACCCGATCCGGGTCTACGACTGCCGCCACGCTGCGGCCACCACATGGCTACGAGCAGGAGTCCCGCTCGGCGAGGTAGCTCGCCGCCTCGGCCACAGCGTCGAGACCCTGGTCTCCACCTACGTCGGCGCTCTCGAAGGCGACGAAGCCATCGCCAACGACCGCATCGAACAGGCTCTGTCCCCAACCGCCGAACGGTCGGCGTCTGCTGGATCTCAGCGGAGGAGACAAGCTCGATCGTCATCTTTCTATGTGGCCTAGTCCGTCTCTAGGGACGCTTCGCCAACAGTGAGCGAACTAGCAGAGACTGAGTGGAAGATCTAGTCCAGTCGGAATTGATGAGTACGCCCTAGGTGCCTACTCTCAGTCTGAACGAGTTCTTCTCTGCAGGCTCAGGCGGCGATCTTCAGCGCCCGAGCGCCTGTAATGAGAGATTGGACGAGTTCAGGGACCTCTCCCTGCGCGTGGAGTGCTGCTTCTTGATAGGTCGCATGGTCCTTGCCGCTATATCCGAGACCGTCTTCTATTAGCGCCTCCTTCGCCTCTGCCCATGCTGGCCACATCTCCTCGAGGGCTTGTTCTAGGCCACCATCGACGAATGTAAAGTTCGTAGCGACGCGACTGACGGGCCAGTCCAGTTCCGGGAGATTGAAAAAGCGTAGAAGTCTCCGATTCCAATCGATGGAGTCCTTGACGGAACCGGATAGCTTCTTTGCACGAACCTCGTCACCTCGGGACTCTACATCGGCCAATTCGTCCCGAAGGTGTGAATCGTTGTCCGCCACGAGATATACCGGGATGCCAATCTCGTCGAAGATTACGTAGGGCAAGAGGAGTCGTGTCTTGCCACCAGCCTCACCGATGAAGATGCCGTCCAACAGGAGTGGTACAGATTCCTTGGTCGCGGCACCGGTCAAGACGGCGCGATCTGTGCTGCCCTCGACGAGAAGTACCACGTCAGCAAAGAATCCTTCTCCAAGCGCACCCAAGCAGACACCATCGAGTTGGCGCTGGATTGATTCTGGATCGATGAAAGTATCCAATCGTCGGACGACGTCGCCGACGCTCGAGCCCCGCACGATGACCCTCCCTTTGTTTCCAGACTGACGGGTCACGCGCCGAATCTGGTGAAACGACTTCGCTTCGATGAAGTATGGGCTGTGCGTCGCGTAGGTGACCTGGACACCCTTAGTTGCGTCCTCAGCGAGACCACGAAGCACAGCTGCGAACGATCTTGCTTGAAGTGGGTGCTGGTAGAGCTCGGGCTCTTCGATGGCTAGACACATGACTCCGTGGGTTGCCTCACGTCTCCCACGCTCAGCCAGCATCTTCAAGGCGGCGATCAGCAAGGCACGCTGAAATCCATGGCCCTGCCGCTCGACTCGCGTCTCAAGAGTGGAATCAAGAACCGCTACGTCAAATTGTACGCGCTGAGGCTTAAGTGGCTCTGACCGAGGAGTGACGGCCACGGCACGGCCCGTCGCGAACTCACTGACTGCTGTCGTCAGCTCTGATGACAACTGGTCCAGTTGCTCCGACAGCAATCGGTTCTCGATCTCTGTCTGTGTTTTACCGAAGTTTTTGACTAGATCTGCGATTTCCGCATCTACCTTCGTTCGATCGATTGCCTGCTCCAGGATCCGACCGATCACGGCGGTGCGTGAATCCGTCGTCTCCTCGGCAGCGCGGAGGTCGGCTGACACGAAGATGAAGTCGAAGAGCCCGGACATCAAGGCTTGGCCAGCGAAGCCGAAGAAATGGGACGTACTCTCGACGTCCGCGTCAGCGAGTTGATTCGGATGCTCCTGCTCCCACTCCGTCATCAGTTGGGACATGGCGGCATCGGTGGACCATGTAGGCAGCTCAAGTTCAGGCCTGTCAGCGCGAAGCGTTTGCCACAGACGCTTGCGTTCCGCCGCCGACCCGCCTGCGCGGACGGTGTCAAATCCCGCGAATGTCCGTCCGCGCCCGAAGATTTTGTCTTCGCCGTCGTGCCACCGTCTCCATAAGGTGACCGACTCGGCTGACGGAGGCGCGTACTTGCCCAAATGGCTCCGATCGTCGTCAGTAAGATGGTCGAACGTCACTTCGACCAGGACCACGCGCTCTGGATCGCGCTGGAAGACATCGTCCAAAGATAGAGACGAGCCCTTCGTTCCGTTGAAGAACCAGTCGAGTGCTCGGAGGATTGATGACTTCCCTGCACCGTTCGGACCTAGGAAGGTCGTGACTGCATCGAATCCTACCTCGATGTCCTCCAGGCCACGGAAGTTCTTGATGCGTAGCGAAGCGATCCTCACTCCATCCCCCTCTCGTCAGAAAATCACACCAGTGTGATCCGACAGCTCCGAACGTGCAACAGCTGGGGAAGATTCCAAGAGAAGGGGCACTTCGGGACTGCCCGTACGTGCAGCGAGGAGGGTGACGCCCAGCTGGTGGAGGGCGGGAGTTAGAGATTCGATGCTGATGGGGGTTTACGAGCGTCGACAAGCGTACTCTTGAGATCGAGCCCGAGTTTATTGCCGAGTTCCCGCGTGCGCAGGGGCAGCGTCGTTCGTCGTTGACCTACGTCTGAGTTCCGCCGATGGCTTCGATATTGGATCGCGACGAATCGACCCACTGAACAACGGTCTGACTCAAGGTAGGAGGTCAGCTGATGTTCCAGCCCATTCCAGAACTTGCCATTGTGGAGTTTCTTAATCTCAAGCAGCGCACGGTTCTCATACCCACTGGAGAACTTGAAGTCGACTGGCCCGCGGCCAAGATCTACCTCGCGGTCGAGGACGATGTTGTGGGCGATGCAACGTGATTCAGCGAGAGCTCGGAAAAGGAGTTGAGCAGCTTCTTCATCCTTAGGGGTGCTATCATCATTGATCAGTCCATACCAGCCCCGTCGTTGTTCTACGAAGTGTTTGAAGTCCTTGATTAGCGAATCGATGAACGAGACGAAGGCTGGCTCATCTGTCACAGGAGCAAGGCTGAGTGGTGATTCGGCAGCGTAGGCCTGTGCGTGGCGAAGCCAGTTGTAGATGCCCATGGGGTCCTGCTCGAGGTCATAGGGATCGGGGCTAATTCCCTCCCGCGCTCGGGTCCAGTTTTGGACCGCCTCAGGGTCGCGTCGTGCGAGATCGACGATGTCTTTTTTCCTCACATTGGATGAGATGTCGTAGTTGAGGTCAGCTCGGAGCTGTACAGCCTCCGAACTGGCCCAGAAGTCGTACGCATCGAGGCTGGGCAGCTTTCTGAGGAATCGCCTTGGCGTCAGGATCACGGGTAAGCCATTCTCCGGGTTGGTTGGCAACCTCACCTCGACAGGGTCCCAACGTAGGTATGTCGCATTGAACGCGCCTCGATCGATTCGATGCGGTTCCGTGGCAATCCCGTGCCGCGACACCACTGTGATGGTGTACCTCGTGAACCTCTCGATGAGAACATTGCAGACGAGGTCGGAAATGCGGTCGCGCCCAATGCCTTCATTGAGAACCCCGAGGGTCTCGAAATGTGCAAGGTTCTCGATGCCTCTGTTGATCGAAAGCTCCATAGCTTCGCAGATACGCCGGGCATTGCCACGACCACTGCCAGATCCGCTGGTTCCGCTGTCAGTGAATCCGAGGCAGAACGGCCGTGGTTCGGGGAAGCGGAGAAGTTCCAGAGCCTTAGTCCGTTCCGGTGCGGAGGGTGTCTGTATCGTGTTCCCGACCATGTGGAACACGATGTTGAAGTAGGCAATCAGTTCAGCGTGAGCGCGGGCCCACAACTCCCCATCGTCCTTGAAGATTAGGAACGGATCTACGAACAACCGCGTGTCGGCACCGAGGATGGGGTCGAACCAGTCGTCGTCTTCTTCTATGAGTTCGATACCGAAGTAGTTTGAGAAGTAGTTTGCCGCCATCGACTGATCCTAGGTCTTTGGCTGCAATCATGAGGCTCATTGCGCGGGGATCGCTGGGACGGCGATGAGACTCACCACAGCTCACTCTCAGCGCGACGTGGTGTCGCGCGGTGATGGTGGCCAGGTTGGGTGGATGCGGGATTGGTTGACCCACTCGTCTATCTCGTCGGGGTCGAAGCGGATGAAGTGGCCAAGCTTGATGTAGGGGATGCGACGTTCGGCGATGAGGCGGCGGATGTAGCGGACTCGGACGCCGAGGCGTACAGCGAGCGAGTGGACGTCGAGGAGCTTGTCGTCGGGGTTCTGGGTGGTCGTCATGAGGTTCCTTATTTGGTGTGGGCCATGGCCTCGCGGCCGTGGCACTCCGGTCCTGCCAGGAGAACAAGACGACGTCCTTGTTTCGGCACCTTCCAAGGCACCGGGATAGTCCCCGGTGGGCAGGGGGATTCCGATGAGAGGAGATCGAAGGTGCATCGGATCGATGGCTTTTGAGGCCGCTCGCGACCCCCGTGACCAGCGGTTGGGACGTCGACGAGGACGTGCACGGTGCCTCTACGGTGATATGTGGCATGACTCTCTAGGCCCCAGAGGGAACTTCCGCGTCGCGCAGGCTTCCGGGGTCGATCTAGCCTTCCAGACGCTGTGTCGGCGTGTTCCACCAACGTGAGGTCTAAACTCACTTTTGTGAAACGAGTTGACTTTGAGGGCCTGTGGGATCGGTTCCTTGCCGAGGGGCGGGGAGTTGTCACAACCACCCAGCTCCGAGAGGAGACTGGGGCCAGCGCCGATGCCGTTCGGGCAGCCGCGGCCAACGCCGTGCGCAAGGGTCTTCTGTTCAGTCCCGCCAAGGGCCTCTACGTGCCCGTGCCCCCTAAGTACCGCAGTTGGGGCGTCATTCCTGCCGATCACTTCATCGACGCCATGATGAGCTACCTGGGCTGTGAGTACTACGTGGGCTTCCTCTCAGCTGCAGCGCACTGGGGGGCGTCGCATCAAGCGGTGCAGGAGTACCAGGTTGTCGTCGATCGCCACGTGCGCGACCGCGACATCGGGCGAGTGCGGATGCGGTTCCACCGCATCCGCCGCCTCGATGAACGCGAAACGGTTCGCATCGCAGGCACTGAAGCAATGCTGACCGTGGCGAGCCCCGAGCAGTGCGCTGTGGACCTGGTGGAGCACCCCTCTTGGGGTGGAGGGCTCTCCAACGTCGCCACGGTGCTTGCCGAGCTGCCCAACCTCGACGCCGTGAAGTTGTCCTCTCTCGCCGCCCGCCGTCCCCGGCCCCTGGCGCAACGGCTCGGGTGGCTCCTCGACAGCGCCGAAGTCGGCGTCGATCTCGAACCTCTGGCTCAGCTCGCTCGTTTGAGTACCCGGTCCACGCTGCTCGATTCCCGCCAGCCTCGTGGTGGTGAGCGCGACGAGCGCTGGGGTGTCATCGTGAACACCCGAGTCGACCCCGACACGTGGTCCTCGGGATGGGGCCTGCGAAAGTCCAGACCGCTGGATTGCCCTTGAAGTGAGTACGACGTATGATGTGACATATCCACGACATTGCAACCGGCTTTTCTGCGACGAGGATTCATGACCACTCTGACCTCACTACTTGACCACCTGTATGAAGGGGATGTGGTGGACACCGCGGATCTGGCGCGGGTCAGCGACACGAACCCACGGAGCGTGGCTCGTTGGAGGGCCGAAGCGGCTGCTCCGCGCCGGGACGCTGAGGAGCGACTGCTCGAGCTGCGCGCCGTCGTAGACCTGGCACGCAGGGTGATGAGAGATGACGCAGCCCGTCTCTGGATGCGGTCACCCAACCCCGATCTGGACTACGAGAAGCCGATCGATCTGGTTGCGGAAGGCCAGTACCAGCGAGTGATCGATCTTCTCCTCGCCTTGGCGGAGGGCGTCACCGCCTGAGATGCCGTCGTTCGACTCTCGAAAGATCGGACGGTTGGCGGGCACGGCGCTGTCCTCCGTCGGCTACCGAAACCAAGCCCCCGGATTCGATCCTCGCAGCGGTGAGGGGGCACGACGTCGTGGCGGTCGGTTCAACCCGCCTCACAGCTATCCGGTCCTGTACTTGTGTACGACTCGTCCCTGCGTCGCGGCCGAGCTCACACGGCAGGCTGCGCGACAGGGCCTCAGCGTCAGCGACCTCTTGCCCCGCGAGCTTTGGGAGATCAGCGCCCCGCTCGTGAAGGTGCTCGACCTGACCGACGTGACCACGCGCGACGCGCTTGATCTGTCGACATCCGACCTCCTCCGCGACGACCACCGCTTCACCCAGGAGATCGGCGAAGCTGCCCATGAACATGGCTTCCAGGGCATCCGCTCCCCATCTGCCACTGGTGTTGATGATGTCCTCGCCGTCCTTCCCGAGAATCTCGCCGGGGTCGTGCTTGAGGTTGAACGAGTCGGAGAATGGCGAACCATCGAGGACTTCGAAGCTCTCTAGTCGCTCTAGCCAGCCCTTGTTATCAGCGCTCAGTGCTTTGTGCCTGATGTGAGGTCTCCGTGTCACTCATCCCTGAGACAGCGTATATAACCCTTAGTACCCAGTACTACTCGTCCAAGCAATGTGGCCACTATTCACCCATATAACTCTCCATTTTCCGTTGTATAAAAGGAGAAAGGACGGCACATATGCACTCTCCGAGAGTGCTATGTGGGACTGTCCGACTGATTGTGTAAGTGGCGTGATCTGAGGGTCCGCGGCCTAGTGCCGTGGGCCAAGGAGGATCGCTGCGATGACAACCACTACTTCTACATCGATGACACCGGCTCCCGGCAAGGGTCTGCGCCTGCCCCGTATGGTGACCAAGGTGGGCGACGAGGAAGCAATGGGCGCCTGGGCCGATGAGCTCGTCGAGCGGGCTCGAGCCGAAGGCGTGGAGCTCACCGGCGAGGACGGGCTGTTGACGGCTCTGGTTCGCCAGGTGCTCCAGACGGGCCTGGAGATCGAGATGACCGATCACCTCGGCTACGAACGCCACGACCCCGCTGGGCGAGGGTCGGGCAACTCCCGCAACGGGGCCTATCCCAAGACCCTCATCACCGAGATCGGAAAGGTCGACCTCGCTGTTCCGAGAGATCGCAACGGCTCCTTCGAGCCGGCCACTGTGCCCAAGGGCCAGCGCCGCCTCGACGGGCTGACGGGTAACGTCACCTCGCTCTACGCGAAGGGCCTCAGCACCGGTGACATCCAGGCGCACCTGGCGGAGATCTACGACTGCGACATCTCCCGAGACACCATTTCGCGCATCACCGATGCGGTGCTCGAAGACCTCGTCGCCTGGCAGAACCGGCCGCTGGATCGCATCCCGGTGATCTTGATCGACGCCATCGTGGTGAAGATCCGAGACGGCGCGGTGGCCAACCGCCCGATCTACGTGGCCATGGGCATCAACCTCGACGGTGAGCGAGACGTGCTGGGACTCTGGGTCGGGCCCACCGGCGGCGAGGGAGCCAAGTTCTGGCTCAACGTGCTCACAGAGCTGCGCAACCGTGGCATCCACGACACCTTCATCGTGTGCTGTGACGGCCTCAAGGGCCTCCCCGAGTCCATCCGGGCCACCTGGCCGTTGGCCGAGGTCCAGCTCTGCGTTGTTCACCTCGTGCGCTCTTCTATCCGTTACACCTCCAAGAAGCACTGGGGCCAGGTGTGCCGCGAGATGCGAGAGATCTACACCGCTCCGACGCTTGCTGCGGCAGAGGCCCGCTTCGGCGAGTTCTCCGACACCTGGCGCGAGAGATACCCCGCCATGGTGGAGACCTGGGAGCGGTCCTGGGCCGAGTTCGTCCCGTTCTTGGACTACCCGCCCGAGCTGCGCCAGGTCGTCTACACGACCAACGCCATCGAGAGTCTCAACGCCCGGTTCCGAAAGGCCGTGCGACATCGGGGCCACTTCCCAACTGAGCAGGCGGCCTTGAAGGTCCTCTACCTCGTGGCGATCGAGAGGAGGAAGAACCGCTCCAACCCCACCGGGAGGATCAACGGCTGGAAGCCGATCCTGAACGCACTGACCATCCACTACGGCGACCGCATCACCGCAGCTGCCTGACCATGACCGTCGCGTCGCTTACACAGAGAATCGGACAGTCCCGAGTATGGAAGTGGAATCGCCTGGTATTGATCTCTAGCTCCGATCTTCTCTCATCACGGAGCTGGCGAATGGTGCCCCAGAGCCGCCGATAGGGGGATGCACTCGTCTCCCAGCAGGTGGGCGCGGGTCGGCCCCTACCAGCCCTCGGGATGCGGGAGACCGAGGCGGATGGCCTGTTCGACAACGACTCTGATGTGCGCTGGGTCACTCCCCACTCGAAGCCGCGGCATCAGTTCGTGCAGCTGGTACCCGCCCCACCACGGCTGCTCGGTGCTGCGCATCAGGTGGCCGATCACCCTTGCGCACGCGTCCGGTGAGTCGTCGACGCGTCGTTCCAGGTGGCGTAGGACGTCGTCGTGCTCTCGGAAGCGGCCGGGCCGGCTGGTCACGAGGTGCGCTCCTGACTCAAAGGAGTTGCCCAGGAACGGGATCCACCCCACCATCGCTGTGGCCTCCTCGAATGAGAGCTGAGTCGGAATACTGGTCAGGCGGTTGCTCCAGTACGTATGCATCCACCGGGTCCACTGGTGTTCGACCGCTTCGCCGGGCAGTTTGTCCAGGATGTTGGCGACCTTGTCGGCGAACGTGGAGCGTTCGTCGTTGCTCAGGTCCACGATGACTCCTGGCAGCCACTCCAGGGGGTCACGGTCGCTGGTGAGGGCGATCCCGGCGAGGTGGCCGAGGATCGACCCTTGGTGCTTGTCATCGAGCTCACCTAGGTGACCGACGGCCTGGAGGTAGTGATCCATGAGCCCGGCGTCGAGCATCTGATCGTTCCAACGGCCCCAGCCGGTGAAGCTGTTCCAGGCTCGGCGAGCCCGAGGTGCATCGGACCAGTCGAGGAGCGGCATCACGTTCTGGATCGTCCAGTCCGGGTCGGCTGCAAACAGGAAGTGCAGCCGACTGGCGCAGATTACTTCAGCCATCTGCGTTCGGGACTCGCCCGAGGGGCCGCCGAGCATTGCCTCGAAGGCTTCGCGGTGCTCCTCTGTCAGGCCGGACCATGTCTCTTCATCTGCTCGCCAGTCGTGTTGGATGACGTGCAGCCAGAACTCAGCGAGGTTTCCCCCCGGGTGGTTGATCGCACGGGTGAGCCAGTCGATCTCGCCGAACACGACCTCTTCGTCGGGGATCAGCTGCCAGAGCTCTCGGGCCAGTTGCCGGGCTCCGGGCACGGCTGTCCAATCGGTGGGATATCCCTCGGATCGACCTCCGGCTGAGAGCATCCGAGCGAGATCCCGGGTGAGGGTCGTGTGGTCGAGAGCAGCGATGCGTCTAAGGACGTCTGCAGCCGCTTTGGCATCGAGTTCAGCGCGGCTCCATCCTTTGATGACAGCTTGTGTGACTTCGGCGTCTGGTGGATCGGCGTTGAGGAGCCGGTAGCCGTCATTCGGTTCGGTCTGAACCGCCGAGGTGATGAGGGTCAAGGAATCCTCCCAGGTGGGTACGCCCTCCCAATGGCCAACGCCCCTGGTCTCCTGCAGCGTCGAGAGCAGCGATGAAGGATCAGCTTCGAGCTGTTCATGGAGGTTCTCCACAGACATGGGGGGTCTTGAGGGAACAAACCCACTCTCCATCGAATGGGTCAGATCGGGGTTTGTTCGTGCTATCCAGGTCGGATCGACTGCGTGGGCCTCCGCCAGTGCCGCTGTGATGCGAGGGTGGTCAGGGCGGGACCGGTCCATCCAGACAAGTGCGTTGAACCGTTCGTAGGGCCGGTGCTCCGACTCCTCCTCGTCTGGTTCGAACACGGCACTGATGAGCGCCTCGATCGCCTCATCTGAGGCCCCTGGGAGAGCTGCAGCGATCAGGCGGAACGCCTCGTGGCGCACCCGGTGGTTGAAAAGCCAGCCGGAGCGCACCACCCAGTCGAGCTTGGCCGAGGAGTCGACGTCGCTCCGGTGGATCCAGCCATGGATAGCCAGGCGCTGGAGGATCTGCGAGTCTGCTGTGGCCCAGGACTGCAGATACCCGATTGCGATCGGATCAGAGGCATTGAGCAGAGCTTCAATCCCATCGCGTGCCGCGTCGATCAGTACATCGATCGGCTCGGTGTATTCGTCCTGAGGATGTGGCTCAATGGCGCTCCGGCCGAACGAGATTACATCAAAGCTGAGACTGCCTGGGTGAGCGGCGACCTGGAGATCACTCACTCGTCGTAGGTGCCGGTCGGCCATTGCGACGACCGCATGGACAACCTCGGAGAGGTTCGGCTTGAGGATCTGAGCCCACGCCTCCTGGAGCCAGTGATCGTCGCCACGCAGGTGAATACCGAGGCGTGGCGGGCCCAACCCGAACGAGGATGTCAGCCCCGCGGTGGGTTCGGTCAAATGATCGAACAGCAGCAGAATCTGCTCCCGGTCATCTGGCCAGGTCGAGGCATTGAGCGCGAAATCGAACCAGTTGCGAGTTGAGGTAGGCGCATCACGGAGCAGAAGCACGAGCCAGATTCCCAGCCAACCGGGCCGAGGTGCTCCACGACGGTGAAGTTGAAACCCGATCTCGTCGCAGATCTCAGGTCCGAGGTAGCCACCGCTCTCGCTTACAAGGCCGAGCGCACGCTCTGTGTGCTCCTCCACCATTACAAAGAACTCAACGAACCACCTGGCAAGGGCTCGTCCAGCTTCCGAGGGCGGCGATCCTCGGGCGAGCAACATCCTGAACACGGGCTGCGTAGCCGCCCAGTCGAGCCATTCTGGTGCTCGTGCGACCTTGGTGAAGAGCCCGACCCGGTCGGGATCAGCAATCAGCTCCTCAAGGTAAGAGGTGTCCTCAGGGATCTCCGAAGGCGGAGACGCGACCAACTCGGCGACCCGCTGGCGATGGTCGAGCAGCCCCATCCCTGCGATCTCCGCCCAGCGGGCAAGCACATCTCCGAGCGCGGCGTGCGAGCCTGCAACAACCTCGTACCCAATAGGCCGAAGGCCAAGGTCCATCCAATCCCGCGCCCCGGGCGTGTCAGTGAGTATGTATCGGTGGCCATCAGGTCCGAGTGCTCGCGCCAGGTAACGCATGACCACGTCGCCATGGCTGTAGCCGATGAACAGCACACTGAACTTGGCGAACATCCGCTCCAAGAACCGCGCCGCCCAAGCATCACGCAGGTACGCCTTGCCGAAGTCACCGTCGGTCACGACAAGGCGCTCTGGGGGCTGGCAAAGGGTACCGTGCAGGTACACCAGCCCGGTGAAGTCGTTGCCCACCGGTAGTGCCGGTGCTGCGTACTCCTCGACCTCGACTCCTCTGGCATGGATCACCGATGTCAGATGCCGATCGAAGTTGGTCGTGACGATCCTTAGATGTGGCGCTGTCAGCCCAAGATCCACGACTGCTTCGTGGAGGCGGTTGTGTTGCGACCGTGGAGCTCTGAGGTGCTCCGCAACACGGAGGTGAACATCGACACCTCGATCCTTGATACGCCCGAGCACGACGTCCGGGTGAAGGAGGTCGCCGTCATGCAGGGCGTAGCGTGTTTCATCGGCGATCGATCTCGTCAGCCGTTGGAAATCAGGAAGGTCAGACGGGGTGTCTCGGGAGGCACCTGCGCCAACGAACAGAACAAGGCGACCTGCTCGGTGCGCGTCGACCAGCTCCGAGGGAACCTCAACGCCACCGGCCCACACAGTCGACGATCGTAGGCTGAAAGTTCATCGTGGCCGATGAAGCCCCGACGGAACGGTAGGCCGAGAGTCCCCACTCGGCAGGAAGATTCCCAACCCGGCACGCCACTCTGAGATAAGGAGGACCAACCATGATGCACACTGACGACGACCTCATAGCCGCAGCCCACCTCATTGCCACCGAGTGGACCGAGCTTGCCGAGATCGCTGGGCTTCTCGCTCGGTTTTCTGGTATCAGGGGGGCTGCTGAGCAGGCGTGGATGGATGCCTTCTTCGTCCACGACCGGTGCCTCATCAACTTCCTCTGCGGCGGGTACAAGGGCAGGTGGCAGGTCGACGACATCAAGCCCGCCGATTTCCTCGGCGATCTGTGGACCCTTGAGGACGAGGACCTCGACCGTCAGCTACGCGGCCGCCTCGCCACCATCAATTCCAAGATGGCTCACCTAACGTGGAAGAACTTCACCGACGACGCGCCGATCATCTGGAACGCCGGGTCCCTTGCGCACGAAACGCACTACGCCATGGGGCTGTTCGTCGCTGCACTGGAGGCCGCAGGCCGGCCCGGGCTTGGAGTGCTCAAACAGGCCCAGGCGACAGCGCAGACCTCTCTCCCGGCTCTCCGAAAAGTCCGTCAGACCGCAGCGCCCCAAGCGCCGCTGCGGCACCAATAGCGGAGATTCCCGACGTGTCCCCGCTGTGCCGTTCGAGGTGAGCACGATGCTCGCTGGCGGCGCTGAGGCTGAGTATGGGAAAGAAATGATGGCAGCGGTTCTTCTTTGGTTTCGAACTACGTGCTGCCTTGAGCCCCGATGAGTTGGAGGGCTGCGCTGGGGCTGTGGGTTTCGGTGAGGGTTCGCCAGTGGTCGACGAGGTTGTCGGGGACTTGGAGGGCGGCGTCGACGTAGTCGAGGTGGAGGTGGGGGTCTCGGCAGGTGTCGCCTGGGTTGATCGAGTAGTCGTAGGTCAGCTGCTGGAGCAGGTCCTCAGCGGTGTCGGCGACCTCGCACCACAGGCGGGCTGGCCAGGAGTCGATTCCCTTGTGGTGGATCACGTACTCCACGTAGTGGCCGAGCGTGTGGAGGGCACGCATCACTGACTCGCAGGCGGAGTCGACGCCGCCCTCGCTGAAAGTGATCGCCCAGTCGGCTCGATTCAGATCGTCGGCTGCTATAGCGGCGATGTCCCTCCCAGCGGGATCGTCGAAGTGCTGGGCGACCCTCCAGCAGGCGAGCACTAGCTCTCGGCACGTCGAGGCGATCACCTCGGGTGTCATAGGTCCGTTCCCTGGGCCGTGACGGGGCGCTCTCGTAGAATCCGTCATGTCAGTACCTCCTTGCAGGTGCTGGCACGGGCTGGGGGGAGGGCCAACTCCCCTCAGCCCACCTTCACTTGTTGATCACCAAATCCTATCTCCACCATTTGGTGATCGTCAAGGGATTCAAAGGGGAGGGGAACTGCTGACTACGGTGGTGGCGTGAAGCTCGACCTGGTGGGCGTGGCCGAGATCGCTACTCTTCTCAGCGTCACGACGCAAAGGGTCGACCAGCTGGCTCGGACCAAGGGGTTCCCTGAGCCGGTAGCCGTCATCTCGGCCGGGCGCATCTGGCTTCTCAAGGACATCGAGCGCTGGGCGAAGCAGACCGGCCGCTCTCCCGGCTGAAGCATCCCTGGCCCTAGCCAGCCCGACCTCCACTCGTCGCGCGCAGCCGGTACGGGCCTTCTGATCCGGCAATCCTCCCCGTGCTCTCCCCGTAGCCTCCCCGTGAACGAGGGGAAATCGAGGTCAGAAGGGGTGAACGGCGGTTACCAGCGGCGAAGCTCTGACCAGGGTGTTTATCCTGGTCAGAGCCAATCTCTGCACTGCGCCCCCGCCAGGATTCGAACCTGGGCACACGGTTTAGGAAACCGATGCTCTATCCCCTGAGCTACGAGGGCGGGGCCTCGGATCTTACCCTCGAAGGCCCACGTGGCCGCAGTGGCGTGACCACGCCGGATGTCCGACCCATGCCTTGAGCGAATCCCGTGGTTGCCCGAGAGTTGGCGAACGACGCGTCTTGAAGGTCATCGTGACCGACGGCGCAGACATCGAAGCCAGGTGTACAGCGAACTATTCAACCAAGTAGTTGACAAGCCGCCAGTGGGCTCGTACGTTTAGCTCAACCAAGGAGTTGAACAAGCCTGTGTCCGTTCCCGACGACCAACTGTCCCGGATCTTCGCCGCCCTGGCCGATCCGACGAGGAGGGACATCGTGTCGCGCCTCGCGGTGGGTGACGCCACGGTGGGAGAGCTCGCCAGTCCCTATGACGTGTCGCTGCAAGCGGTGTCGAAGCACATCAGGGTGCTCGCCGACGCCGGCCTGGTGAGCCAGAGCAAGGATGCCCAGAGGCGGCCGTGCCACCTGGAGGCCGAGGTCTTCGACCTGATGACCAAGTGGATCGAGCGGTACAGGCAGCAGGCCCAGGAGCGCTACGAGCGCCTCGACGCCGTCCTCGCCGAGATGCAGGACGGCGATCTGCCAGCGTCCGAGTCCGAGTCCGAGTCCGAGTCCGAGTCCGAGTCCGAGTCCGAGTCCGAGTCCGAACACCTACGACAGCAAGGAGCCGCATCATGAACCCCGCAACCCCCCGATACCAGGCATCGATCGAAACCGACCCCGACGTGCCCATCATCCACCTCACCCGCGACTTCGACGCCACGCCGGCCCAGCTAATGCGGGCTCACACCGATCCCGAGCTCTTCGCGCGCTGGGTGGGGCCCGATGGCATGACCAACAGGATCCTCGAATGGGAAGCCGTCACGGGCGGCCGCTGGCGCTACGTCGCCGAGCACGACGGTGCCGAGTACGGCTTCCACGGCTGCTTCCACGAGGTCTCCGACGATCGGATCGTTCAGACCTTCACCTTCGACGGCCAGCCCGAGGGAGTCGCGCTGGAGACCCTGTGGTTCGAGGACCTGGGGGATGGCCGCAGCCGCCTCCACGCCCAGTCGCTGGTCGACAGCTTCGAGGCGCGCGACCAGTGGCTCGCCAGCGGCATGGAGACCGGGGTGGACCAGGGCTACGCGAAGCTCGACGCGCTGGTTGCCGAGATCTGATGCACGACCCGGCAGACGAGCACCGCCGCGTCGCAGCGGCCTTCACCGCGACCGTCGAGGTCACCTCCGCGGCGGCGTGGGACCACCCCGCGCCGCCGGAGGGCTGGGTCGCCCGTGACGTGGTGCGCCACCTCGTCGAGTGGTTCCCGGAGCTCCTCCGGCGCTCCACGGGCATCGCGATCCCCACGGGCCCGTCGGTCGACGACGACCCCGTCGCCGCCTGGCGCGCCCACTGCGACGCCGTGCAGGCGTTGCTCGACGACCCGGAGGTCGCCGGTGCGGAGCACGACCTCCCCCACATCGGCACCATGACCCTCGGTAGGGCCATCGACACGATCTACACCAGCGACGTGTTCCTCCATCGCTGGGATCTCGCCAGGGCAACCGGCCAGGACGAGACGCTCGACCCCGACAAGTGCGCCGAGTTGTTGGAAGGCATGTTGCCCATGGACGAGGCGCTTCGTCAGAGCGGCCACTACGGACCCCGCGTCGAGGTGCCCGACGAGGCCGACGTCCAGACCAGACTCCTGGCGTTCATCGGCCGAACGCCCTAGGACGTCCTCCTGCACCGGGAAGGTCAGGTGTGGACGACCTCTGGTGGGCCGAAGCGCGCCGTCATGTGCGTCGTGGCCGTCGTCATGAGGGCTCGCTTGGGCAGGCCCAGAGAACGGAGCTCGTCGGCCACCGGGTGGCGGCTCCCCAGCTCCAACGTGGTGCCCCCCAGCGTTGCGCGCATGCCCTCGCTACGAGTGGTCCAGCGCGTCTTGCGCAGCACGCCACCTCCGCCCGGGGCATCCGTGTCGAACGAGTAGGAGGTCATCTCCATGTCGTTGGCCGGCAGCGGCACCGGCCCGCGGCGCGACTCCAGCGCCACGATCAGCTCGCCGTCGTCGACCACCCGGCAACGGGTTCGCCCTCCAGCCCGGGAGTAGTCGATGTCGCAGATCCACTTGGGAAAGCCCCAGAGGCCCTTGCCGACCTCGCAGGTGAAGCTCTGGTTCACGGGAAGGCGGTGGATGTACGACACCGGGGCCTTCATCGAGGGCTTGGTCCCTGGCGGAGCATCGTGGGGCTCCACCACGAACGCCACCGCGAGCTCGTGGTAGGGGCCAAGGTCGTTGTCGGTGTACTGCACCGCTGAGATGGCGCAGATGGCCTTGCCACCGATCTGACGGGCGATCCTCAACCCGGTGGGCTCGACCAGGCGCTGAGCGGCGTCCGCGGACACGAGGAACTGCGCAGCGACCATCGAGGCGGAGCGCACCTCCACCGGGATGGTCACCTTCTCGCCGGCCACCTCGAAGAACGCGTCCTGTGTCGGTGTGATCACGTCTACTCCCACATGGCGAGAGTACCCCTCCAGCCTGGGTGCGGCCTTGGGGGAGGGGAAGGAGCGGGGTGGAAGCGAACTAGAACGCGTTCTAGTGTTCCGGCCATGGCAGAGCAGAACGAGAGCAGAGAGCCGCGCTCTGGCGAACAGGAGCCACACCTCCTGTTCGAGAGGCAGGACCACACGGCGATCGTCACCCTCAACCGTCCGGCCAAGCGCAACGCCCTGAGCAGCGAGATGCTCGTGCGGATGCACGATGCTTGGCAGGAGATCGACTCCAACCCCGACATCAGGGTGGCCGTGGTGACCGGCGCCGGTGGGAACTTCTGCTCCGGTGCCGACCTGAAGGCCATGGCGGCGGGACATCCAGACGACGAGTACACCAAGCGCTTCGCCACCGACAAGGACCTGCACTGGAAGGCGCTCCTGCGGCACTTCATCCCCGGCAAGCCCATGATCGCTGCCGTAGAGGGCTACGCCGTGGCCGGAGGCACCGAGATCCTGCAGGCCTTCGACATCCGCGTGGCAGGCGAGGGCGCCCAGTTCGGCGTCGCCGAGGTGCGCCGGGGCCTGTTCCCGCTGGGGGGCTCGACGGTGCGCCTCTCCCGCCAGATCCCCTACACGGTTGCCGCCGAGCTCCTGCTCACCGGCAAGTTCATCCCGGCTTCCGAGGCGAAGGACGTCGGTCTGATCGGTCACGTCGTGCCCGACGGCCAGGCCCTGGCCAAGGCACTCGAGATCGCACAGCAGATCTCGGAGAACGGCCCGTTGGCGGTGCAGGCGGTGCTCAAGTCGATGCGGATGACCCGCGAGATGCCCGAGAAGATCGGCCTGGCCTACGAGCTCGAGGTGGGCGGACCGATCTTCCTCACCGAGGACGCCATGGAAGGTCCGCTGGCCTTCTCGGAGAAGCGCAAGCCCAACTACAAGGGCAAGTAGCCGCCCACGCCCCCGGTGGCCGGCCTAGCGGCCTGGCCGCTGGGCTCTGGGATCCTCCCCGAGCGTGCGAGCCGTCGCCTGCTCGCGTCGGCGCTGGAGCTCTTGTCGCAGCACTCGCTGCTCCTCTTGGGTTCGCGCCGCAGCCGGCTGCCGCGGTGCCGGTGCGGGCAGGCCCAGTCTCGTCCTGAGGTGCGAACCCATGGGATGGGTGAGCCTGAGCACGGCAGTCACGGCTGCCGCGCCGAGCAAGAAGAGCACGAGCCCCCCCAGCCGCGACCAGACCAGGAAGAGGAACACGCCGACCACCAGGACAGAGCCGTATGCGGCAAGGGCCTTCTGCTCGCGGGTCACGACGCAACGATAGGCGCTGAGACGAGGGGAGGTGGGCGTGCGAGGAGGACGTTCCGCGTCCCCCTCGCAGCCTTGAGTCGCTACCCGTCGTAGTCGGCGGGAAGGAGGATCGACTGGTCCTCCAGGTAGGCGGCAAGACCCTCGGGGCCCAGCTCGCGGCCCACGCCGGAGGACTTGAAACCTCCGAAGGGCGAGCCGAACTCCATGCCCAGCGCGTTAACCGCGTACGTGCCGGTGCGCACCTGCTTGGCCACCTCGATGCCGTGATCGGTGTCGGCCGTGTACACCGACCCGGACAGCCCGTAGTCGGAGTCGTTTGCGATGGCGATGGCCTCTGCCTCGTCGTCGTAGGGGATGAGGGAGAGGACTGGGCCGAAGATCTCCTCCTGCGCGATGGTCATCGAGTTGTCGACGTCGGCGAAAAGCGTCGGCTCCACGTACCAGCCCCGGTCGAAGCCGGCAGGCCTGCCGCCTCCCACCACCAAGGTGGCGCCCTCGTCGCGGCCCTTCGCGATGTAGCCCTCCACCCGGTCGCGCTGGCGCTCCGCCACGAGTGGTCCGCACTCCGTCTCGGGATCGAGGGGATCGCCCACCTTGAAGTGGGCCACCTTTTCGGCCAGGGCGTCACGGATCTCGTCGTATCGGCTGCGCGGAGCGAGGATCCTCGTCTGGGCGACGCACGCCTGACCGTTGTTCATGAGGGCGAACGGGATCAGGTTGCCCCAGGTCTCCTCGAGGTTTACGTCGTCGAGAAGGATCGCAGCAGACTTGCCACCCAGCTCGAGGGTGACCCGCTTGAGCTGCTCGCCGCAGATGGCGCCGATCTTGCGGCCTGCGGCGGTGCTGCCGGTGAAGCCCACCTTGTCGACCCCGGGGTGGCGCACCAGGTGCTCTCCCACCTCGCGGCCGGCTGGCACGATGTTCACCACGCCGGGCGGCAGGCCCACCTCCTGGATGACCTCGGCGAGCAGGTACGAGTCGAGAGGCGTCTCCGGGGCGGGCTTGATCACGATGGTGCTGCCCGAGGCCAGGGCAGGACCCAGCTTGAGGACGGTGATGAACAGCGGCACGTTCCACGGGATGATCCCTGCGGCCACGCCCACCGGCGTGCGGCGAACCAGGGTCGGTCCCAGCAAGCCGGTGCGGCGCTCCTCGAAGGGGAAGTCGGGAGTGATCCCGGCGAAGAAGTCGAGGACGGCCGTAGCGGCGTACACCTGGCCCATCTGCGAGAAGGTGAACGGCGCCCCGTTCTCGTTGGTGATGAGAGTGGCGAACTCGTCCATCCTGCCCATGATCGAGGCCGAGATGGCGGCGATGACGTCTGCCCGCTCCTTGGGGCTCGTCTGCGGCCACGGGCCGTTGTCGAAGGCCTCACGGGCCGCCGCCACGGCGCGGTCCATGTCGGCCGGGGTGGACTCGGGCACCCGACCGACGATCTCCTCCGTTGCCGGGGAGATCACGTCGAGCGTGCCGGTACCCGCCGGGTCGACCCACTCACCGCCGATGAAGAACTTGTCGTAGGCCTGCACTTCGTGGACCCCCTAGTGGTCTGTTCGTCTCGCTTGATTCCTTGTACTTCGATCTAACGGGCCCATGGCCCGGGCCGGGAGGCTCAGCTGTGCCCCGCGCCCACCTCGGCGCCCGAGCTCTCGGCGATGCCCTTGGCCCAGCGGTAGTCGGGCTTGCCGGCCGGGGAGCGGGCGATCTCGTCCACCAGGTGCAGCTGGCGCGGCACCTTGTAACCCGCGATGTGGTTCCGGCAGTGGGCGTCCAAGTCGTCCAGGCTAGGGGAAGCCCCCTGCCTCGGCTGGACGATGGCTGCGACTCGGTGGCCCCAGCGCTCGTCCGGCACGCCGATGACGACGGCGTCGAACACGTCGGGGTGGGCCTTGAGGGCCTGCTCGACCTCTTCGGGGTAGACCTTCTCGCCCCCGGTGTTGATGCACACCGATCCCCGCCCCAGCAGCGTGATCGAACCGTCCGCCTCCACCGTGGCGAAGTCGCCCGGCATCGAGTAGCGGCGGCCGTCGGCGCCGGTGACGAAGACCTCCTTCGTCTTGGCCTCGTCCTTGTAGTAGCCGATGGGGATGTTGCCGCCCCTGGCGACCTTGCCCACGACGCCCGATCCGGGCTCCACCGGCTTCAGGTCGTCGTCGAGCACGACCGTGTCCCTCCCGGGCTGCACGGTGGGGCCGCCGCCCTTCATGGCCGTGTTGCCCTTGCCAACGGTGACGAGCCCGTTGAACCCGCTCTCGGTCGCGCCGATGGAGTCGGTGATCACGAGGTTGGGGAAGCGCTCGAGGAAGCGCTCCTTCACGACGGGCGAGAACACCGCCGCGCTGGAGCTGAGGCTGAGCACGCACGAGAGGTCCAGCTGCTCGCCCTCGGCCTCCATCTTCTCCAGGGCCTCGATGAGGGGGCGGCCGATGGCGTCGCCGGCTATGAGCATGGAGTTCACCCTGTGCTCGTCCACCTGGCGCCACACGTCTGCCCCGTCGAACTTGCGGATCAGCACGTTCACGTTGCCCTGGAAGAGCTGCATCATCGTGCTCACGAAGGCCGCGCCGTGCATCAGCGGCGGGATGTTCATGAAGATCAGCTGTCCCGGGGACGCAGCGGCTGCCCGCGACTGCTCCCACTCGCTCGACACGGGCTCGCGCGTGAACGGGTCGATGCCGCCCGCCAGGGCGAAGAAGATGTCCTCGCTCCTCCACATCACGCCCTTGGGCATCCCCGTGGTGCCGCCGGTGTAGATGATGACGATGTCGTCCGCCGACCGCTCCGGGAAGTCACGCTCGGGCGAGCCCGACGCCATCGCCGCCTCGTAGTCGACGTGCTCCAGGCCCTCCTGGTCGGTGCCCAGCCCCCGGTCCATCTTCACGGCGTGGCTCAGCAGGGGGAGGGAGTCGGCGATGGGGGCGATGCGGGGCCCGTACTCCTCCTCGTACACGACCGCCTTCAGGTCGGCGTTGTCGAACAGGTAGCGCAGCTCGTCGGTGACGTAGCGGTAGTTGATGTTGATGGGAACCGCCCGCAGCTTGAAGCAGGCGATCATGGTCTCGACCCACTCGACGCTGTTGGGTCCGTAGACGCCGACGTGGTCGCCGTGGCCTATCCCGTGCTCGGCCAGGTGGTGTGCCAGGCGGTTCGAGCGCTCCTCTAGCTCGGCGAAGGTGCGCCGGTCGGAGCCGCATATGAGGGCCGTGCGGTCGGGGATCACGTCGACGACGTGCTCGAACATGTCTGCCACCTGATACGCCATCCGCCTAGTAGAACACGTTGCAAACCGTCCTTCAAACGCTCGTTTGGTGGTCTGGCAGACTTGTTGCGTGGTCTCCTGGTCCTTCCTGGTTGCGAGCGTCGTCGGAGCGCTGTTCACCTTCAACGCCTACAGGCCCGTCCGCCGGAACCGGGTCCTGTACGTTCCCAGCTTCTTCGCCTCGTGGCTCACCATCGAGCTCGCCTGGGTGCACGTCGTCTGGCAGCTGGCGGCCACGGGCCTCTTCGTCTGGGCCGGCGCGCTGGAGCGCTGGCCGGGGTGGGTGGGGCTCGGCCTCTGCGTCGTCAGCTGGGTTGCCCTGGGAGCATCGGTCGTCGCCAGCCGTGCCACCGCCGGGGTGGCGGAACGAGCGCTCCAGGCCCTGGGAGCCGATCCCGTAGCACCAGAGCCCAGGCAGAAGACCAAGGTCGTCCGGGGCGTCGAGTTCTCCCGGGTGGCGGGCAGGACCCTACGCCTGGACGTTCGGATGCCCGCCGGGCCCCCGCCCGAAGGCGTGCGCAGGCCGGCGCTCCTGCAGGTCCACGGCGGGGCGTGGATCATCGGGTTCAAGCGGGACCAGGCCAGACCCCTGCTCAAGCTCATGGCGAGCCACGGATGGGTCACCTTCAACGTCGACTACCGCCTGAGCCCAGGCGCCACCTGGCCCGACCACCTGGTCGACGTGAAGGCAGCGCTGGCGTGGATCCGCGAGCATGCCGACGAGTACCACGTGGACCCCGGCTTCGTAGCGGTCACGGGTGGGTCGGCGGGAGGTCACCTCACCGCCATGATGGCCCTCACCCAGGGCGAGGCCGAGTACCAGCAGGGGTTCGAGGACGCCGACACGTCCGTGCAGGCGGCCGTGCCGCTCTACGGCGTGTACGACTTCACGAACCGCCAGGGCACCATGGACCCCGAGTTCATCTCCTGGGTGCTGGAGCCCCTGGTCATGAAGCGCTTCTTGGCCGACGAGCCCGAGGCGTTCTCCTCGGCCTCTCCCATCGACAGGGTTCGGGAGGATGCTCCTCCCACGATGGTCGTGCACGGCGACCGCGACACCCTGGCCCCGGTCGAGGATGCCCGCTTGTTCGTGGAGCGCCTGGCGGACGTCTCGAAGGCTCCGGTGCTCTACTGCGAGCTGCATGGCGCCCAGCACGCCTTCGACACCTTCGGCTCCATCAGGACCCGCCGTGCTGTGAGGGCGGTGCACCGGTTCCTGTGCGTGGTCCACGACCGCTACCGCAGGGGCGAGGAGGCCGAGGAGATGGATATCTCCGAGGAGTCCATGCCCGACGAGGTCGTCGCCGTCGACGACCCGGGTGACGTGGAGCGCGCCAGCCGCTCGTAGCCGAGGAAGCTGCTGGCGCACCTCCGAGCCGGAGTCGGAGTCGGGGTCAGCGAAGGTGCATCAGCGCAGGCGCCACTCGATGCGCTTGCCCGAGGCGAAGGTCTCCTGGCCCTGCCGAAGCGACTCGTCGTCGGTGCCCAGTCCGATCAGGGCGTAGCTCATGGCGAGCGCCTGCGAGCGGGTGTGCTCCAGGCCCGTCCAGATGGAGCGCACGGTGCCCTGCACGGCTAGGGGAGGGGCCGAGGCGATGGCCTCCGCGCTCCAGGCGGCGGCCTCCAGCAGCTCCCCGCCGGGCACGACCTCTTGCACGAGTCCCACCTGGAAGGCTCGCTGCGCCGACATCCGCTCGTGGTTCCCCAGCAGCGACAGCCGCATTATCTCGCCGAAGGGCATCTTCTGGAGCATGTGGATGGGCTCGAAGGCAGAGGTCATCCCGTAGGTCACGTGCGGGTCGAAGAAGGTGGCGTGCTCTGCCGCGATGATGAACTCCACCTCGCCGAGCAGGTAGAAGGCTCCCCCGCACGCCATGCCGTTCACGGCGGCTATGACCGGCTTCCAGAGGTCGTTGCTCTTGGGGCCGATGATGTCGCCCACGTCGTCGAAGTGGAACGGCGTCGAGACCTCACCCACCAGCTTGGTCTCGCCGTCGGCGGGCCGGTCGCGATCGTCGGCCGTACCGAGGGCCTCGGTGCGGTCGATCCCGGTGCAGAAGGCCTTCTCTCCCGCACCAGTGAGCACCACGACACGGACGTCGTCGTTGCCCCTCAAGCCGCGCCAGAGCTGCTGGAGCTCACGTTGCATCGTCACGTTGAACGCGTTGTGCACCTCGGGGCGATCCAGCGTCACCCAAGCGACGCCCTCGCGCTCCTCGTAGCCCAGCGTCTCGAACATCGGGTCCTCCCGTTGGCTGGCGGCTCTCGCCGCTCGACGACTCCGCCCCACCTCGTCGGCAGATCCGGACCTCCCAAATCTCGCACGTCGGGCGATCTCGTGGGTACTCCCCGGCCGTGCTAGGCAGCTGTCGGCAAGCACGAGCGGGTGCGGCGCCCAAACGGCTGCCGGGCCGGGGACGGAGGGGGAGAGCATTGGAGATCGGGCTCACGTTGCCGACGATGGTGCCGGGGATCGACCGTGCGACGTTGCTGGAGTGGTCGAGGCGGATCGACGACGGTCCGTTCTCGACCCTGGCGGTGGGGGAGCGCATCTCGTACCCGAACCCTGAGATGTTCGTGACGCTGGCCGCTGCAGCGGCCGTCACCGAGCGAGTCCGCATCATGTCGACGGTCGTGATCCTGCCCATGCACCCCGCTGTGGAGGTGGCCAAGATGGCCGCCTCCATCGACTTGCTCTCGGGCGGGCGCTTCGTGATGGGTGTCGGCGTGGGAGGGCGCGAGGAGGACTTCCGTTGCCTCGATGCGCCGTTCGAGGGCCGCCACGCCCGCCTCGACCAACAGGTGGCAGCCATGCGACGCATCTGGGCAGGCGAGCCGCCGTTCGAAGGCGCGGCCGCCGTCGGCCCGTCCCCACTCCAGCCCGGGGGCCCGCCCGTGTACGCCGGGGCGATCGGACCCAAGGCGATAGCCCGAGCGTCGCGATGGGCCGACGGGATCAGCGGCTTCCTGCTCGACCCCGTAGGTGACGACGTTGCCACCACCTTCCGCGCCATCGAGCAGGCGTGGGCCGATGCGGGCCGTACCGAACCACCGCGCCACGTCACCTCGTTCTGGTGCGCGCTCGGCGAGGGGGCTGCCGATCAGCTGGCTGCCTACGCCCGTCGCTACCTGGGGATCTTCGGCCCGGAGGCGTCGGGAGCCATGGCCGAGGTCTGCAGCGCCCACGGTGAGGCCAACGTGCGCAAGGCCCTGGAGCGCCTCTCGGAGGCAGGCTGCGACGAGGTGGTGCTCGTGCCCACGACCTCCGACGTGGACGAGGTCGGGCGCCTCGGCTCGCTCGCCCTGCCGTAGGCCACCGAGCACGGCGGCGCCGCATCCGACAGGATGGGAGCGGACACGTTCTCAAACCACGAGGAGATGCGCAGATGCAGCTTGGCATGATCGGTCTGGGCCGTATGGGGGCGAACATGGTGCGGCGGCTGGTCCGCGACGGGCACGAGTGCGTCGTCTACGACGTGGAGCCCGATGCCGTGAAGTCGCTGGCTGCCGAGAGCGACAAGATCACGGGCGCCTCGTCGCTCGCCGACCTCGCCGCCAAGCTCAGCACCCCGAGGGCGGCCTGGATGATGGTGCCCGCAGCATTCACCGGTGAGACCGCCGACGCCCTTGCCGAGCAGTTCGACGCCGGCGACATCATCGTGGACGGTGGCAACAGCTACTACCGCGACGACATCGCCAGGGCGGAGAAGCTCAAGCCGAAGGGCATCCACTACATCGACGCGGGCACCAGTGGTGGCGTGTGGGGCCTGGAGCGGGGCTACTGCTTGATGATCGGCGGCGAGGACGAGCCCGTCGCCCACCTCGAGCCGATATTCGCCTCGATCGCCCCGGGTGAGTCCGGGGTCGACCGCACGCCGGGGCGCACAGGCGACCTGGCTTCCTCCGAGAAGGGGTACCTGCACTGCGGACCGAACGGGGCTGGCCACTTCGTGAAGATGGTCCACAACGGCATCGAGTACGGGATCATGGCCGCGTACGCCGAGGGTCTGAACGTGCTCCGCAACGCGAACGTGGGGAAGCTCGAGCGGGCGGAGGACGCCGAGACCACGCCTCTGCGAGACCCCGAGTACTACCAGTACGACATCGACACCACGGAGGTCACCGAGGTGTGGCGCCGCGGGAGCGTCATCGGGTCGTGGCTGCTCGACCTCACCGCCTCGGCGCTGTACGCCGATCCGCACCTCGACAACTTCGAGGGCCGCGTGTCCGATTCGGGTGAAGGCCGCTGGACCAACATCGCGGCCATCGACGAGGGGGTTCCGGTCCACGTCCTGTCTGCGGCCTTGTTCGAGAGGTTCGAGTCGCGCGGAGAGGCCGACTTCGCCGATCGTGCGCTCTCGGCGATGCGCAAGGAGTTCGGCGGGCACGACGAGAAGAAGTAGGGCCGGGATCGGCAGGACCCAGCCTGGAGCAGAGGAGGTCCCTGCAGTGGACGAGGCGCGGGGGAAGGCCTCCGTAGCGGACTTCCGCGGCCAGAGCGCTGCAAGGCTCGTCGCCGGCGACGTGGAGGCCACCTTCCTGCCTGGCCTCGGCATGCTCGGTGCGTCGCTGCGGTTCGCCGGGCGAGAGCACCTGAGCCTCCACGGCGGCCTGGGCGCGTTTCGTTCGGGCCACACCACGGGGCTCCCCCTGCTCGCGCCGTGGGCCAACCGCCTCGGGGGGCCGCGGTACCGGGTGGGATCGCACCGCGTCGACCTCACGGGTGTCCATGGCCTTCACACGGATGCAGCGGGCCTGCCCATGCACGGGACGATGCTCGGACAGCGCCGCTGGGAGGTCGTGCACCTCGAGTGGGATGCCTCCCAGGCGTGCGCGAGCCTGCTGGCGTGCTTTCGCTACGAGGGCGAGGCGCTCCTCGCCGCCTTCCCGTTCCCTCATGAGATAGAGGTTCTGGCCAGCGTCACACCCGAGGGCCTGGCGGTGTCGACGACGATCAGACCCATCGGTCGCCGCTCAGCACCCATCTCGTTCGGTTGGCACCCCTACTTCCGGATCCCGGGAGTCAGGCGGCGTTCCGAGCTGACGCTGGAGCTCCCCGCCATGCGACGCCTTCACACCGACGAGCGTCAGATACCTGACGGCCGGGAGTCCGCCGAGCGCGCCCAGGTGGTGGGACTCGGGGGAGTCGCGTTCGACACCGGGTACCGGCTGGGTCGCACAAGGCGCTTCCGCCTGTCCTCAACCGAACGATCCCTCATCGTCGAGATGGACAGCGGCTACTCGTTCGCCCAGGTGTTCGCGCCTGGCGGCAAGCCCTACGTGGCCATCGAGCCGATGACCGCCCCCGCCAACGCGCTGCTCACCGGTGAGCACCCCGTGGTCGGCCCCGGGGAGTCGTTCACAGCTACGTTCACCGTGCAGGTCCGAACCAAGGAGTGAGTGCAGTGCCCGACCGACACCCCATCACCGAGACCGAGGAGTGGACGGCCCTGGCCTCCCACCACGGAGAGATCTCCGAGGTGCACCTCCGCCAGCTCTTCGCCGACGATCCCAAGCGTGGCGACACGATGAACCTGGAGGTGGGCGACCTATACCTCGACTACTCGAAGCACCGCCTCACGCACGAGACCCTCTCGCTGCTCGCGGCCGTCGCACGCAAGGCTGGTGTGGAGGAGCTGCGGGACGCGATGTTCCGGGGCGAGGAGATCAACCTCACCGAGCGCAGGGCCGTCCTGCACGTCGCGCTGCGCGCGCCCGCGGAGGAGGTGATCGAGGTAGAAGGCGTGAACGTCGTCCCGCAGGTGCACGCGGTGCTGGCCAAGATGCGCCGGTTCGCCGACAAGGTCCGTTCCGGCGAGTGGAGGGGCCACACCGGCAAGCGCATCCGCACGGTGATCAACGTCGGGATCGGGGGTAGCGATCTCGGGCCCCACATGGCCTACGACGCCCTCGTCGACTTCAGCGACCGCGACATCGAGTGCCGCTTCGTGAGCAACGTCGACGGCAACGAGTTCTGGGAGCTCACGCACGACCTGGATCCCACCGAGACGCTGTTCGTGATCGCCTCCAAGACCTTCACGACGCTCGAGACGATGACCAACGCCCACACGGCGCGCGACTGGGTGCTGGGCGCGGTGGGCGGCGACGAGACCGCGACGCAGAAGCACTTCGTGGCGGTCTCCACGAACGCCGGGGCGGTAGCGGAGTTCGGCATAGACACCGACAACATGTTCGAGTTCTGGGACTGGGTGGGCGGCCGCTACTCGTACGACTCGGCCATCGGGCTCTCGCTCATGATCGCCATCGGCTCCGACCGCTTCGACGAGATGCTCAGGGGGTTCCACCTGGTCGACGAGCACTTCCGGACTGCTCCGATCGAGCAGAACATGCCGATGCTCATGGGTCTCATCGGCGTCTGGTACAACAACCTGTTCGGAGCCCAGACGCTCGCCGTCCTTCCCTACAGCCACTACCTGGGTCGCCTCACCCCCTACTTCCAGCAGCTCTCCATGGAGAGCAACGGCAAGTCGGTGGATCGTGAGGGACGGCCGCTGGGCATGCAGTCCGGAGAGATCGTCTGGGGCCAGCCGGGCACCAACGGCCAGCACGCCTTCTACCAGCTGATCCACCAGGGAACGAAGCTCATCCCCGCCGACTTCATCGGGTTCGCCCGGTCACGCCACCAGGTGGGCGACCACCAGGACGTCTTCATGGCCAACTTCTTCGCCCAGCCCGAGGCTCTGGCGTTCGGCAAGACGGCAGAGGAGGTGGCCGCCGAGGGCGTGCCCGAGCACCAGGTGGCCGCCCGCACCTTCCCCGGCAACCGCCCCACCAGCTCGATCCTCATCTCCGAGCTGTCACCGTTCACGCTCGGCCAGCTGATCGCCCTCTACGAGCACAAGACCTTCACCCAGGGCGCGATCTGGAACATCGACAGCTTCGACCAGTGGGGGGTCGAGCTGGGCAAGAAGCTGGCGCAGGCGATCATCCCGCAGCTCACGGCCCCGGGGGAGCCCGACCTGGCCCACGACAGCTCGACCAACGCCCTCATCCGCAGGTATCGCGCGCTCAAGTCGTAGTCGGGAGCGAGCGGAGCGCTCGTCTGGCAACAGGCGCCCCGTGCGCTCAGCCGTGGCAGGCTTCAGGCATGAAGGTCTTCGGAATCGACATCGGCGGCACGGGGATCAAGGGCGGGGTCGTCGACACCAAGCGAGGTGTGCTCAAGAGCGACCGACTGCGCCTGCTCACGCCGCACCCCGCGAACCCCGACGACGTCGCAGAGGTCGTGCGGAAGCTGGTCAGCCACTTCGACTGGGACGGGCACGTGGGCTGCACCTACCCGGGCGTCGTCCAGAACGGCATCTCGCACACGGCGGCGAACCTCACCCCCGATTGGATAGGCCTCGACGTCGACGCGCTTTTCACGAAGGCCACCGGGTGTGATGTGACCGTCCTCAACGACGCCGACGCCGCGGGCCTGGCCGAGGTCCGATTCGGTGCTGCGGCGGGACATCGGGGGACGGTGCTCCTCCTCACCCTCGGCACCGGCATCGGGTCGGCGCTCATCGCCGACGGCCAGCTGGTGCGCAACACCGAGCTCGGTCACATCAAGCTGCACGGCGACGACGCGGAGCGCTACGCCTCAGGTCTTGTGCGTGAGACGGAGAAGCTGGACTACCCAGAGTGGGCTGCGCGGCTCACCGAGTACCTGGAGCTGGTCGAGGGCCTGCTGTGGCCAGACCTGTTCATCCTCGGCGGCGGGATCAGCAAGAACTTCGACAAGTTCTCGTCACACCTGACGTGTCGTACACCTGTCGTGGCGGCCAAGCTCCACAACCTGGCGGGGATCGTCGGGGCTGCCATAGCCGCCGAGTCCGGCAAGCACCAGTCGTCCCACGACAAGGGAAAAGGCAAGGGCAAGGGCAAGTAGAGCCGGGGCGCTACCAGCCCTTGAACTCGGGGGAGCGGCGCTCCACGAACGCCCGAACCCCTTCCTGCGCGTCCCGGGTGCCCATGACCAGCTCTTGGGCGAAGCCCTCCTCGTCGAAGGCCGTCTCTCGGCTCGACTCGAAGGATCGGTTCAGAAGCCACTTCGTCATGGCGAGCGCCTTGGTCGGGGCTCCCGCCAAGCGTGCCGCGAGGTCGCGGGCCGTGGCCTGAAGATCCGCGGCGGGCACCACCTGGTTGGCGATCCCGATCCTCTCGGCCTCCTGGGCGCTCACCTCGTCGCCCAGGAACATCAGCTCCTTGGCCTTGTGCAAGCCGACCAGGCGCGGGAGCAGGTAGGCACCGCCGGCATCGGGGATGATCCCTCGTCGCACGAACACCTCGATGAGCCTGGCCGTGTCTGCCATCACCACCAGGTCGCTGGCCAGGACCAGCTGGGCGCCTCCTCCTGCTGCAGTGCCGTTCACCGCCGCGACCACCGGCTTGGCGCAGTCGAGTATGGATGCCGCCAGCCTCTGCCACCCGTGGCGGATCATGGCGGCCACCTCCCCCAGCGACTTGTCGGGCGCACCCTCGGGCTGCTGTGGGCCGGGCTGGGGGGATCCGAGGGCAGCACCGGTGCAGAAGTGGCGGTCGCCGGCGCCGGTGAGCACCACAGCGCGCACGGAGAGGTCTTCGGACGCCCGCCCCAAGAGCTCGGTGAGCCGGTCCCGCCGGGCTGGATCCAGTGCGTTGCCGTGGTCGGGAGCGTTGATCGTGATGTGGGCGATCGAGTCCTCGACCTGCCAGGAGACCTGCTCGTCCAGGGGGTTGCTCATGGGGGAGACCTTGACACAGGGCGACGCGTCGGCCAAGAATGCAGTCACCGCGTGACAAAGGACACACCGATCCGACCCTCCAGGAGGGAACCGGAGGTGTCCTGCGAACAACACGGGGGGATATCGGGGGGTTGAACTGGGACAGGCTGGGGGGCCTGTCCCAGTTCGCGCTTGCGACCTCTGGGACCTGGAGCTGAAGCGGGCGTCAGCCCCGCCCCCGGGGCCCGGTTCAAACCAGCGTCAGCACAGGACCCCTTCGGCGGGTTGGTAGAGAGCCGAGAAGTAGTCGGTCTCGCTGTGCCCGTCGTTCAGCCAGGTGCGGGTCCGCTCGGTCCTCACCCTGGTGCACGCTCCGGCGGGCGACTCGCTCTGGCCGGTCTGCTCGCCGGTCACCCAAGGGGAGGAGTACAGGGTCACGGTTATGGAGGTGCCCGTGTACGTCGGCCAGAGCAGGACCCCGAACGGCGTGTTGTTGGTGATCTTCAGATCCGGCGCGGGGTACGACAGGGTGGCCTCCCGGCCGTACGGGTAGCGGGAGATGTAGATCGTGTGGGCCATGTACTCCGGGATCTCCAGGCCGGCGAAGAAGGCGGCGTTGAAGGCGGTGGTGGCGAACTGCGACACTCCGCCCCCGACGTCGGTCGTGAACTCGCCGGCGTAGATGACGCCGGCTTCGGCGAAGCCCTTGGATGTGGTGCGCCTGCCGACGTGCTCGTTTATCGAGAACGTCTCGCCCGGCGCTATGACCGCTCCCCGCACCAGGTCGGCCATGCGGTGGATGTTCTCAACCCTCGACTCGCAGCAGGCGTGGTTCGTGGTGAAGCTGGCTATCGGCTCGACGATCTTCATCGACTCGGCCCACGCCGCGTCGTGGACGGGTGGCACGGCCGTGAGGTCCAGCCGCACCGAGGTCTGGCCCCCCTCGAGGGCTGTGATGATCCGATCTGCCGAATCGGGGGCACAGCATCCGGTGCCGTCGGATCCTGGCGTGTACGACACCGTCCCGTCAGAGGCCACCTGCCAGCTCAGCTGCACCGCCGGCGTCCCGACGTCACCCATGTCCTCGGCGAGCGTCGTCCTGATGGCAACGGGGTCGAGCGACAGCCTCAGATCGCCCGTCCCGGTCGGTACGGCCCTGGCCCACGATCGCAGGGTGCCCGCTGCGATCGTCGCGGACGAGCCGTCCAGGGAGACCTCGAGGTCACGGCTCAGCAGCTCGTTGGCCCGGGTCGCCAGCTCGCTCGCCGCCGAGTCGGGAGCCGTGGGGGCCATCGGAACCGGGGAGAGCTCGACGTGGATGGTGGGTCGATCACCCGACGACCCCCGCCGGAGGCCTTGCGCGATCTGCTCACCCAGGTCGCGCAGGTCGATTCCCTGCCCCCCCTCGCCAGCCACGGGCACCAGCTCGCCCTCCTCCTCGGCGATCGAGGGCTCGACCGGAGGGGTCAGGTTCGCCGCGACCAGCTCGGCCGTTGCGGCTTCCAGCGCCGACTGGTTGGTGTCGTAGACCGGGTCCACCTCGTGGTGGCGGAGGGTCGAACCCAGCCATCCGAACGGCCGTACCAGGAAGCTCTCGTCGCGGCCCGCCCCCATCGCTGCGGCCACGGTGGCCGCTACGTCCATATCCATCCCCAGCTCGCCGGCAGTCGAGCGCAGAGAAGCTGCCGGGGTCACGATCTCCACCTGCTGGCGGGCAGCCTCGCCTGCCAGGCGTTCGACCGTCGTTCGAAGCTCGTCCTCGGTGAGCCCTCCCACCGGCTCACCATCGACGTCGACGTTGCGCATCACCTGGCCGGAGTGAGCGGCGCTGTCGATCGCCCACGCCCCGAAGAGGACCACGAGCACCGCCCCCACGACCGCGATCGCGACGATCAGCGTGTTGCGAAGCGATGCGGGCACGCCGACCACGATGGCATGTCGGGGGCTTCGCTGCTGTTCATGCAGGCCCGTGATGGCCCGTACTGGACCTCAGCTGACGTTGCGGCGGGCGAGGCGCTCCCGGATGAGCGCCCTTCGTCGTTGCAGGTCGCGGTAGGTGAGTCGTCTCGTGGTCCTGTCCACGCCGAGGCTGTCCTTGAAGCCGGTCAGGTCCACCTCGTGCTCTCGGGGGTCGATGCCGATCTCGGTGCTGATGCGTTCGCCGTGGGTCTGCGCGAAGTACACGGAGATGTTGGTGATCTCCGCGAACAGGTCGAGGTTGGGGGCCAAGGCCGCTATCGCACCGTCGAGGAACACCAGGTTCTTGATGAACAGCATCAGCTCCTTCGGGAGTCGCGCCCCGTAGGCCAGGAGCTGCTTGGTGGTCCTCTGCATCTCTCCCACCAGCTCGTCGGCGCTCATGGTGGTGGGGTCCACCGGCGGGCGGTCGAGACCCAGGTCTCGGGCTACTGCCTCCAGATCCGTGTCGGGGGGCAGGGCCCCGAGGTCGCGCAGCGCGGCGAGCTGCATGGGCACGTCGTTCATGGTCCCGCCGACCATGAGGCGGAGGAAGGCGAGGCGTTGGGTGTCGTCCATGCGCCCGGTGATCCCGAAGTCGAGCAGAGCCACCCGGTTGTCGGGGAGGACGAAGAGGTTTCCGGCGTGGAGGTCGCCGTGGAAGACGCCTTCGATGATTGCTCCCTCCAAGAACCCGATCATCCCGGTGCGCACCACCGCCTCGGTGTCGAGGTCCACCGCTCGCATCCGCTCCACGTCGTAGAAGGCGAAGCCCTCCAACCTCTCCATCACCAGCACCCTGGGCGACACGAGCCTGGGATGGGGACGAGGCACCACGAAGCTCCGCTGGCCCAGGACCGCCAGAGCCTTCGCCACCGCCAGCATGTTGTCGGCTTCAAGGCGGAAGTCCAGCTCCTCCACGATGGTCTCCGCGAACAGCTCCACGAGCGCCGGGGGGTTGGCCAGCGATGCCACCGGGATGCGGCCCACGAGGAGGGGGGCCAGCCACGCCAGGACGGCCAGGTCGTCACGGACCAAGCGGCTCACCGAGGGTCGTTGCACCTTCACCACCACGTCTTCACCGGTCCGCAGCCGCGCCCGGTGGACCTGGGCGATGGAAGCGGCGGCCAGCGGAGCACGTTCGAAGCTCTCGAACACCTCGCCGAGGGGGGCGCCGAGCTCCGCTTCGACGACGGCTCGCACGTCGTCGAACGGCTCCGCCGGCACCTTGTCGCGCAGCCCCTGGAACTCCACGACCACGTCCGGGGGGAAGAGCCCCTCGCCGGCGCTGATGATCTGCCCCAGCTTGATGTAGGTGGGACCTAGCCGCTCCGCAGCCACCCTCAAGCGGTGGCAGAGGTCCCGGGTGGAGCTCCAGCCACGGGGGTGCGTCCCGTTCCGGGCCTTCCTCCTGCCCCAGAGCCACCAACCCGCCAGCGCCCTCCCGAGCTGCCAGAGGGTCGTGAAGATCCTGCTGCCCGGTGGGAGAGTCCTCGGCGTGCTCAGCTCCACCGCCTGGCGGTCGGTGACCCAGCGCACCGTGGGCACGGATCGCCTCCAGGAGAGGGCCTCGGGCTCGACCAGCCAGGGTGGCTCGTCGCTGAAGGTGCCGTGGGCGAGGTCGGGCGGGGACGGTCCCATCACGGGAGCTGCTTCAGGGCCTCTAGCGTCGCGCGAGCCAGCTCTGGTCGGCAGATGACGAGATCGGGGAGGTAGGGGTCCGGGTTGTTGTAAGCGAGCGGGCTCCCGTCCAGCCTGGAGCAGTGGCAACCAGCGGCCAGGGCCACGGCCACCGGGGCACACGAGTCCCACTCGTACTGGCCCCCGGCGTGCAGGTAGATGTCCACTTCCCCTCGCACCACGGCCATCGCCTTGGCTCCCGCAGAGCCCATGGGCACCAGCTCTGCCCCGAGGGCTTCGGCGACGTGGGTGGCAGCGGCGGGGGGTCGGCTGCGCGAGACCGCCATTCGGACCCGGTTGCCGTGCGCGGGAGGGAGCGATGGAGGGTCCTCGGTCGACAGCACCGTGCCGAGCGCCGGTAGGGCAACCGCTCCCACGACCGGGGCCCCGCCTATCGCGAGCGCCACGTGGACGGCCCAGTCGTCACGTCCTGCTTCGCCGTACTCCCTCGTGCCGTCGAGGGGGTCGACGATCCAGACGCGGGCCTTGGCCAGGCGGGCCTCCGTGTCGGCCGTCTCCTCCGAGAGCACGCCGTCGTCGGGGACCCGCTCGGCCAGGGCCCCGAGGATCAGATCGTCCGAGCGCCTGTCTCCTGCGTCTCGCAGCTCGGTGGCCTCCAGCGCGGGGCGAGAGGAGGGATCCCCCAGCCCCCTGCGCATCTCAACCAGGAGCTCGCCGGCCCTCCGGGCCAGCTCTCGAGCCAGGGCGTGGTCGGGTTCTGTTGCACGGGTTGGGGCCAAGGCGATCGTGGGCCTATTCTTTACCGGAATTGTCGGGATTCGGACCTCTCACGGCCGTACCCTACGTCGCCAGAAAGCGAGCCGATGGACTACGAGCTGACTCACCTCGCCACCCTCGAGGCGGAGTCGATCCACATCATCCGCGAGGTCGCCGCCGAGTTCGAGCGGCCCGTGCTCCTCTTCTCGGGAGGCAAGGACTCGGTGGTGATGCTCCACCTGGCCATGAAGGCCTTCCGTCCGAGCCGGCTCCCGTTCCCGGTGATGCACGTGGACACGGGGCACAACTTCGACGAGGTCATCGAGTTCCGCGATCGCGTCGTGGCGGAGCACGGCGTGAACCTGGTCGTCGCCAGCGTGGAGGAGTCGATCCGCCAGGGCAAGGTCGTGGACGAGACGGGGCCCCGAGCGAGCCGCAACCGGCTGCAGATCACGACCCTCCTCGATGCGATCACCGACAACGGGTTCGACGCGGTCTTCGGCGGGGGCCGGCGCGACGAGGAGAAGGCCAGGGCCAAGGAGCGCGTCTTCTCGTTTCGAGACGAGTTCGGCCAGTGGGACCCCAAGAACCAGCGACCCGAGCTGTGGAGCCTCTACAACGGCCGCCACCGCCAGGGCGAGCACATCAGGGTGTTCCCCCTGTCGAACTGGACCGAGCTCGACATATGGCAGTACGTGGAATCAGAGGCGATCGAGCTGCCCGCCATCTACTACGCGCATCGAAGGAAGGTGTTCCGTCGTGACGGGATGCTGTTGGCTGTCACCCCCTACGTCACGCTGGCCGAGGACGAGGAGCCGTTCGAGGAGCTCGTCAGGTACCGCACCGTGGGCGACGCCAGCTGCACCGGGGCCGTGGAGTCGGCCGCGGCGGACGCGGCGGCCGTGATCATGGAGGTCGCCTCCACCCGCATCACCGAGCGCGGTGCAACCCGCGCGGACGACCGCTTCTCGGAAGCGGCCATGGAGGATCGCAAGAAGGAGGGCTACTTCTGATGAGCGAGCTTCTTCGACTTGCCACGGCGGGCTCGGTCGACGACGGGAAGTCGACCCTCATAGGGCGCCTGCTCTACGACAGCAAGGCCATCTTCGAGGATCAGCTCGAGGCGGTGGAGCGGACCAGTCGCCAGCGAGGGGACGAGTACACGAACCTGGCTCTGCTCACCGATGGACTCCGTGCCGAGCGTGAGCAGGGCATCACGATCGATGTCGCCTACCGCTACTTCGCCACCCCCCGGCGCAAGTTCATAATCGCCGACACCCCGGGGCACCTCCAGTACACCCGCAACATGGTGACGGGCTGCTCCACCGCCGACCTCGCGCTGATCCTGGTGGACGCCCGCAACGGCATCGTCGAGCAGTCGAGGCGCCACGCCTTCCTCGCCTCGCTCCTGCGGGTGCCCCACCTGGTGCTCTGCGTGAACAAGATGGACCTCGTCGACTACGACCAGTCGGTCTTCGAGTCGATCAAGGAGGAGTTCAGGGCCTTCGCCACGAAGCTCGACGTCGCCGACCTGGCGTTCATACCGGTGTCGGCGCTGAACGGCGACAACATCGTGCACCGGTCGGAGAACATGGACTGGTACGAGGGCACGTCGCTCCTGCACCACCTCGAAGAGGTGTTCATCGCCTCCGACCGGAACCTCATCGACGCCCGCTTCCCGGTGCAGTACGTGCTGCGTCCCATGAGCGGCGCCCACCACGACTACCGCGGCTACGCGGGCACGATCGTGGGGGGAGTGCTCAAGGTCGGCGACGAGGTCCTCGTGCTCCCTTCGGGTTTCACCACCACGATCACAGGCATCGAGACGCCGGCGGGCTCTGCCCAGGAGGCGTTCGCCCCGATGTCCGTCGCCGTGACGCTCGCCGACGACATCGACATCAGTCGCGGCGACATGATCTGCCGGCCGCACAACCGGCCTTCGGTCGGACAGGACGTGGACGCCATGGTGTGCTGGATGACCGAGCAGTCGCAGCTCCGCACGGGAGCCAAGCTCGCCATCAAGCACACGACGCGCTCCGCTCGGGCTCTGGTGAAGGACCTCCACTACCGGCTCGACGTCAACACCCTGCACCGAGACCACGACGCAGAGAGCCTCGGGCTGAACGAGATCGGCCGCGTGAGCATGCGCACGACGGTTCCGCTGTTCTTCGACGAGTACCGCCGCAACCGCGAGACCGGGAGCTTCGTGCTCATCGACGAGACGACGAACAACACCGTCGGCGCCGGGATGATCACCGGCCCCACCCAGTAGCGAGCGACGAGATGGCCGAGGGCACGAGCCCGGACGTGGTGTGGCACCCAGGCTTGGTCGCCCGCGAGGCGCGCTGGTCGGCGAGCCAGCTCGGAGGAGCGACGGTGTGGTTCACGGGCCTGTCGGGGTCGGGCAAGTCCTCGGTGGCCGTCGCGGTGGAGGAGTCGCTCGTGCGATCGGGCAGGGCTGCCTACCTGTTGGACGGTGACAACCTACGGCACGGTCTCAACGGCGACCTCGGCTTCGGTGCCGCCGACCGCGCCGAGAACGTCCGTCGCGCCTCGGAGGTCGCACGCCTGTTCGCGGACGCGGGGGTGGTCGCCCTGGTACCTCTGATCTCGCCCTACCGCGCAGACCGCGACAGGGCTCGCCAGGTTCATCGTGAGGCCGGGCTGAGGTTCTTGGAGGTCTACGTGGACACCCCCGTGGACGAGTGCGAGCGTCGTGATCCCAAGGGTCTCTACGCCAAGGCCAGGGCGGGGGAGATCACCGGGTTCACGGGTGTGGATGACCCCTACGAGGCTCCCCTCGCACCCGAGTTGGTCCTCACGCCCTCCGACGGCGACCCCTACGAGCAGGCCCGCAAGGTCTTGGCGCTGCTCGGCTAGCAGCTCCTCGGCGGCGGCCAGACCGCAGCTGGTCCCGGTCTTCTGCTCGGGCGCGCTGCGGCCCCGGCCTAAGGCCGGGGCCGCAAGGTGACCATCTGGGGAGATCAGCGCCGTCGCGCTGCTGCCTTCTTCTTGGTCGCCCGCTTCTTCGCGGGGGCCTTCTTGGCCGTGGCCTTCTTCTTGGCCGGAGCCTTCTTCTTGGTCGCCCGCTTCTTCGCCGTGGCCTTCTTCTTGGCCGGGCGCTTGGCAGTCGCCTTCTTCTTGGTCGCCCGCTTCTTCGCGGGGGCCTTCTTCGTGGTGCGCTTGGCAGTCACCTTCTTCTTGGTGGTCCGCTTCTTCGCGGGAGCCTTCTTCGTGGTGCGCTTGGCTGCTGCCTTCTTCTTGGTGGCCCGCTTCTTGGCGGGCGCTTTCTTGGCCGCCTTCTTGGTGGCGGCTCGCTTTACAGGTGTCACCGGGCGCCTCCTCGGCGTGTTGGTTGTTAGCAAAGTTGTAGCAAGTGTTGGAGGCCAAGTGTGGGCTTTCGACGCGCGCGAGGTGCGTCCCTCTCGCGTCCACGTTGCATGGGTGTGCTCGCGCGCCCATTGGGTGATACCTGACGAGCACGTACGCGAAGCATCGCAACGGGGTGCGCGCGGACGAGCTCGATCCGTGAGGGCCGACTAGGTCGGGATGTCTGCGAAGGCCTTTGCGAGGATCTCGCGCTGCTCCTGGTGGTGCACAGCGTGCACTCCTGTGGCCGGACTGCTCGATTCGGGGCGTGACACGCGCATGATCTGATGCGTGTCCTCGTGCGCCTCGTAGAAGCGGCCCTTGACGAAGTTCCAGGAGCCCATGTTCTCCGGCTCTTCCTGGAGCCAGACGATCTGGCGGGCGTTGGGGTAGCGCTCGAGGACCTCTGCCACTCGGGCCGCGGGCCACGGGAACAGCTGCTCCACACGGACGATCGCCGCAGGGGTGCCCGACTCGTCGCGAGCGGCCATGGCTTCGTAGGCCACCTTCCCGGAGGTGAAGACGACCCTGCGGACGGAGCCGGGATCGTCGACACCCGGGTCGTCCAGGACCTCCTGGAACGACCCTTCGGTCAGCTCCGAGATGTGCGAGCGCGCCGAGCGTGCACGCAGCAGCGACTTGGGCGTGAAGACCACCAGCGGCTTGCGCACCTCGGAGCGCGCCTGACGCCGCAGGAGGTGGAAGTACTGGGCCGCGGTGGTGGGGTTGCAGCACCGGATGTTGTCGTTGGCCGCCAAGGTCAAGAAGCGCTCGATGCGCGCCGAGGAGTGCTCGGGACCCTGGCCCTCGTAGCCGTGCGGCAGGAGCATCACCAGGCCGGACCGCTGGTCCCACTTGTCCTCGGCTGTCACGACGAACTGGTCGATGATCACCTGGGCGCCGTTCATGAAGTCGCCGAACTGCGCCTCCCAGATCACCAGGGCGTCCTCGTTCTCCACCGAGTACCCGTACTCGAAGCCCAGCACGGCGAACTCCGAGAGGAGGGAGTCGTAGAGCCAGAACCGGGCGCCGTCCTGGGCGACCGAGCGCAGCGGCACGTGCTCCTCGCCGGTCTCGTAGCAGACGAGCACCGCGTGGCGGTGGGAGAACGTCCCCCGGCGGGTGTCCTCCCCCGATAGCCGCACAGATCGGCCCTCGTTCAGGAGGGTGCCGAAGGCGAGGGCTTCGCCGAGGGCCCAGTCGACCTCGCCCTGCTCCACGTACATCGCGTGTCGGGCATCGAACTGCCTGACGAGCTTCGGGTGAGTGGAGAAGCCCTCCGGCACGGTCTCCAGGGCTGCGAACACCTCGTCGAGGACCCCACGGTCGACCGACGTCTCCACCGCGGGGGCGGCGTGCGCCTTGGAACGCGGCTTGTAGTCGGAGGGTTCGGGTGGGGTGTGCGAGCGCGTCTCGTCGAGGGCGCCCTGGAGGCGGCGTCCGAAGTCGTCGAGAGCCGCCTCGGCCTCCTCCAGGGAGATGTCGCCGCGCTTCACGAGGGCCTCGGTGTAGAGCTTGCGGACAGAGCGCTTGGCCTCGATCCGCTTGTACATGATGGGCTGCGTGTAGCTGGGGTCGTCCGCCTCGTTGTGGCCCTGCCGGCGGTAGCAGAGCATGTCGATCACCACGTCGCGGTGGAAGGCCTGGCGGTACGCGAACGCGAGCCGCGCCACCTGCGTGCACGCCTCCGGGTCGTCGCCGTTCACGTGGAGGATGGGAGCCTGGACCATCTTGGCCACGTCGGTCGCGTACTCCGACGAGCGGGCTGCAGCGGGTGGTGTGGTGAAGCCCAGTTGGTTGTTGATGATCAGGTGGATCGTCCCACCCACGCGGTAGCCCCTCACCTGGCTGAGGTTCAGCGTCTCGGCCACCACGCCTTGACCCGCGAACGCGGCGTCTCCGTGGATGAGCAGGGGGAGCACCGCGTAGTTCCCCGGGGGCTCGATGAGGTCCATCTTCGCCCGAGCCATGCCGACGACGACCGGGTCGACCGCCTCCAGGTGGGAGGGGTTGGCCGCCAGGCCGACGGGGATCACGTTGCCCTTGGGGCTCACGAACTTGCCGCTCTGGCCCAGGTGGTACTTGACGTCCCCCGATCCTTGGATCGAGTCGGGGTCGATGTTGCCCTCGAACTCGCTGAAGAGCTGCTGGTAGCTCTTGCCCACGATGTTCACGAGGACGTTCAGGCGACCCCTGTGCGCCATCCCCATCATGACCGAGTCCATGTGGCTGTCGGCCGCCTCGCTGAGGATGGCGTCGAGCAAGGGGATGGCCGACTCTGCCCCGTCTATGCCGAAGCGCTTCTGCCCCACGTACTTGGTGTTGAGGAACCTCTCCAGGGCCTCGGCGGCGTTCAGGCGCTCGAGGATGTGGCGCTTCTCGGCGGTGGTCAGCTCGAACGAGGCGCCCTCCACCTGCTCTTGGATCCAGCGCTTCTGAGCGGGCTCCGAGATGTGCATGTACTCGATGCCGATCGATCGGCAGTAGGCGTCACGCAGGAGGTGCAGCAGATCGCCGAGGCGCATGGTCTCGCGCCCGGCGATGCCACCCGTGAGGAACTCTCGGTCAAGGTCCCAGATGGTCAACCCGTAGGTGGCGGGATCGAGCTCGGGATGCATCACCGGCTCTTCGGCCGAGAGCGGGTCGAGGTCGGCGATCAGGTGGCCTCGCACCCGGTGCATGTTCACGAGGGCCTGCACCTTGAGCTGCTTGCGCAGCATCGCAGAGTCGTGCTCGGCGGGGTTCACGTCCCGGCGCCAGCGCACCGCCTCGTAGGGAACGCCCAGGTCTCGGAAGATGCGCTCGTAGAAGTCGTGCGCGCCGAGGAGGAGCTCGTGGACGCGCTGGAGGAACAGCCCCGACTCCGCACCCTGGATGATGCGGTGGTCGTAGGTGGAGCTGATCGTCATCACCTTCGAGACGCCGAGGTCGGCGAGCTTTCCGGGGTCGGCCCCCTGGTACTCGGCAGGGAAGTCGAGTGCTCCAACCCCGACGATCGTGCCCTGGCCCACCATCAGGCGGGGCACCGACTGGGTGGTCCCTATCGTTCCGGGGTTCGTGAGCGTCACCGTGACGCCGCTGAAGTCGTCGGGGCTGAGCTGGTTGTTGCGCACCTTGCGGATCAGGTCCTGGTACGCACGCCAGTAGGCGTCGAAGCCGAGCGTGTCCGCCTGGCGGATGCACGGCACCAGGAGCGTCCGGCTGCCGTCCGACTTCTCCACGTCGACAGCGAGGCCGAGCCCCACGTGCTCGTGGCGGACCACCCTGGGCTTGCCGTCGGATCCGGGGACGAAGGCCGAGCTCATCACCGGGACGCCGTCCGCGATCGCGCGCACGACGGCGTAGCCGATGATGTGGGTGAAGCTCACCTTCCCCTGCTGCTTGCGCTCCAGGTAGTCGTTGATGATGGAGCGGTTGACCTCGAGCAGCTTCGCCGGGACGTCGCGGTAGCTGGTCGCCGTCGGGACGGTGAGGCTGGTCTCCATGTTCGCCACCACGCGGGCAGCGGCTCCTCGCAACGGCTCACCGACCTCTTCGACCTCTCCGGCGCCGCCGCCGGGGGCCTCGCCTCCCGGACCCGCCGAAGTCCCCGCGGGGCGGTCGGCCGCCGGTTCCGCTGGTTGGGGGGCGGGCCCCGGTTCGGCCGAAGGGCGATAGTCCTTGAAGAACTCCTGCCAGCTCTCGCTCACCGATGACGGATCGTCGAGGTACTGGTGGTACATCTCGTCGACCAACCAGGCGTTGGGACCGGCGAAGGAGGAGGGGGGAATACCGTCAGTCACACCCCCGAGCCTACCGGTCGGCCATGTGTGGGATTCCCCCCCTCGGTGACTCCATCGCCTGGCGCGGAGGGCGATGGGGCAGAGGGGAGTTCCGTAGAGTGTCCCGATGCGGCTGGCCACCTGGAACGTCAACTCACTGAACGCACGCCTAGAGCGGGTGGAGGAGTGGTTGACGGCCGTGGAGCCCGACATCGTCTGCCTTCAAGAGACGAAGCTCGCCGACTCGGCCTTCCCGCTGCTCACCTTCCAGGCCCTGGGCTACGAGGCGGCTCACGTCGGGCAGGGTCGCTGGAACGGCGTGGCGATACTCAGCCGCGTGGGTCTCGACGACGTGGTCCCCGGCTTCGACGACACCGACGAGCCAGATCCCGAGGCTCGGCTCCTGTGGGCCACCTGCGGCGGGCTGAGGGTGGCGTCCGTCTACGTACCCAACGGTCGAGAGGTGGGCTGCGACCACTACCGCTACAAGCTCGAGTTCCTCGACCGGCTTCGCAGGTCGGTAGCCCGAGCTGCCTCCCCATCCGATCCCCTCGTGATCGCAGGCGACTTCAACGTGGCGCCCGACGACGTAGACGTCTGGGATCCCGACGTCTTCGAGGGCTCTACCCACGTCAGCCCGCCCGAGCGCGAGCAGGTGGAGCGACTGCTGGAGTGGGGGATGGTCGACGTCTTCCGGCTGCACCACGAGGTGGGCGGGCTCTTCTCCTGGTGGGACTACCGCTCCGGTAACTTCCACAAGGGCAAGGGCATGCGCATCGACCTGGTGCTGGCCACGGCTCCCGTAGCGGCTCGGGTGCGCACCGCGCTCATCGACCGCAACGCCCGCAAGGGCAAGTCGCCGTCTGACCACGCACCGGTGATCGTCGACCTCCACCCCTAGGCCGATCCTGCGACCGAGGGAAGACGGCCAGGACTCGCAGCCCCGGGTCGCCCACCGTTGCGCCTGGATCTGTGTGCATGGGGCCCATCTGGGCAACGATGGGGGGATGAGCGTGAAAGACGGCTTCGCTGCAGCCCAACCCGACCCGAGCCTGGTGCGCAACGCGCTGTTCGCTCGCTGGCAGGAGCCCAACGAGGAGGAGCTGTCGCCTCGCCGCATGGAGATGCGTCGTCTCACCGACTCGATGCGCACCATCATCGAACGCCTGGTGGCAACGGATGCACCGCAGGAGATGATCTCGGAGGCAGCAGACGAGCTCGCCCGTGTGGCCCTTGGCTTCGACAGCTTCGCCCCGTCCAAGCGCTACGAGGGCTTCGCGGAGGTCACTCTGGGGGGAGGGGATCCCCACGCCCTGTTCGAGCACAGCCCCTTCGTGGGACGGGCCAACCCGCTGGCGCCTCCGATAAGGCTCCGAGAGGTGGACGGGTCGGTCCACGCCGAGGTCACCTTCGGATCGGCCTACGAGGGGCCACCGGGCTGCGTCCACGGTGGCTACGTCGCCGGAGCCTTCGACGAGGTGCTGGGAGCCACCCAGACCCTCACGGGGCGCCCGGGCATGACCGGGACCCTCACGGTCAAGTACCGCAACCCCACGCCGCTGCACCGGGAGGTGCGGTTCGTCGGCGAGCTCGTGAAGATCGAGGGCAGGCGCATCCACACCCAGGGACGCCTGTACTTCAACGACGTCCTGTGTGCTGAGGCCGAGGGCATCTTCGTGTCCATCGACGTCGGAAAGTTCGTAGCGCTCAAGGCCCAGCGCGAGGCGGCCGAGAGGGCTCGCCGCGGCGAGGAAGAGCCAGACGAGGGATCCGACCTGACCGGCGACGCCTCGGTGTAGCTCCTCGTCAGCTGCGAGCGGATGCCCGGCTCGCCTCCAGCTGCCGGCGAAGGCGGGTTAGCTCGGCGGGCTTTCCTCGGGTCCCGGGACCTCCCGTCTTCGACTGGAGGTGGTCGAGGAACATGGAGGGCTCCCGTGCCACGGTCCTTCCGGAGAAGGTCCGCTGCTCGGCCCAGGTGCAGTGCAACTCGTCGCGCGCCCGGGTGAGGGCGACGTAGAGGAGGCGGCGCTCCTCTGCCAGAGCGGCCGGCGTGCGGGCGTGCCCGATGGGCACCAGGCCCTGCTCGAGGCCTGCCACGTGGACCACTGGCCACTCCAGACCCTTGGCAGCGTGGAAGGTCACCACCTCGACGGCATCACCGGGTCCGCCTGGACCTCCACGGCCCTCGATCGAGGTGACGGAGAAGCCCCTCCCGGCGTCGGCGCTCCCTCCCGGGTCGAGCGGGCCGGAGCGATGCTCGACGCGAAGGCGGTGGGGGATGGACGCCTTCGCGAGCGCCTCGGCGATGAGGTTGGCCTGAGCGTGGGTGCGCACGAGGACGGCTTGTGCCGACCACCGTCCCAGATCGCCGTGGCGGTCGCGTGCGGCCCGTGCGACCGCCGCCGCCTCGGCGAGGTCGTCGGGCGCTTGTCGGAGGGTGGGCTCCGGGCCCCCCGAGCGGTTGGAGCGCAGGCCTTGGCGGCCGCCGATCACGCGGTTGGCCGCAGAGAGGATCTCAGGCGTCGACCGGTAGTTGTCGGAGAGGCGCACCACCTCGGCTCCGGAGCCGTCGGAGGCCAGAGCATCCAGGTACGAGGCGTCTGCGCCGTTCCAGCTGTAGATCGCCTGTCGCGGATCGCCCACCACGCACAGGTCGGCCCTGTCGCCGAGCCACGCCTGCAGCAGCCTGTACTGGGCTGCGTTCACGTCTTGGAACTCGTCGACGAAGAAGTGTCGGAAGCGCCAACGCTGGGTCGTGGCCAGCTCGCGATCTTGCCGGATGGCCTCGTCGCAGAGGCGCAGCAGGTCGTCGAAGTCGACCACGTTGCGCCGTGCCTTCTGCTCCTCGTATCGGGAGTAGAGGTCGGCCACCACCGACCCGTCCACGGGAGGTCGACGGCCCGCGCGGGCGGCCTCTTGCACGTAGGCGTCTGGGCTGACGAGCCGTGCCTTGGCCCACTCGATCTCGGCGGCGATCTCGAACGGAGAGGTCGCTCGAGCCAGCTCCTCGGACATCAGCCGGGCGACGAAGCCCGCCTTGCGGTCGAGGAGCGTGGGGGGCCTCGTGCCCCTGTCGGCCCAGAGGGTCCGAAGCTGCGCGTACGCGACCGAGTGGAAGGTGCCCGCCGTGACCGCCTTGCGAAGGCCCAGTCCTGCGACGCGCTCGTTGAGCTCGTCGGCGGCCTTGCGGGTGAAGGTGAGCGCCATCACGTGGTTCGGCTCCAAGGTGCCTGTGGCGGCCCTCCACGCGATGCGCCTGGTCAGCACGCGGGTCTTACCCGAGCCGGCGCCGGCGAGCACGCACAGAGGTTGCGCTTCGCTGGTGACCGCCCGGCGCTGGTCGTCGTTGAGCCCCTCGAGGAGCTGGTCGGGTTCCACGAGGCGACCTTACAGACGACCTGAGACGCGCTCGGCCATCTCCCGGCGACCGGGGTCCCCGCTACGCCCAGCCCAGCTCTTGCAGGCGGTCGTCGTCGATGCCGAAGTGGTGGCCAACCTCGTGTATCACCGTCACCCTCACCTGGTGGACCACGTCGGCCTCGTTCGAGCACAGCTCGAGGATCGGCCGGCGGAAGATCGTGATCCTGTCGGGCATCACCGCGCCCATGCCGTAGTCGAGGCGCTCGGTTAGCGGAACGCCCTCGTAGAGGCCGAGGAGGCCTTCGTGGTCGTCCTCCCGCACGGTCACCACCACGTTGTCCATGTGCCGCGCCAGCTCGTCGGGGATCGTGTCCAGGGCCTCACCCACCAGCTGCTCGAAGCGCTCCTCGCTCACGTCGACCATGCCCTCGCAACCTAGACCGTGGCGTCGGCAACCTCGTACGAGGGTCGGGATCGGCGTATGGTTCCGGACCGTGGGATACCCGAAGGAGAACCTGCACGGATCCGAGGACCTGGTCCTCGATCTGCACCCCCACTGGTGGACGATCACACCCTCCATCCTCACGCTCGTCCTCTCCTTGGCCTTCGGGCTGCTGGCGCTGGTGAACGACTGGCACCGTGGGTTGAAGGTCGCTGCGGCGATCCTCATCGTGGTCTGCCTCGTGTGGTTCCTCGTGCGCTACCTGCAGCTCATCACCACCGACTTCGTGCTCACCACCGACCGCGTGATCTACCGCTCGGGCGTGTTCGCGAAGCGGGGGGTGGAGATCCCGCTCGAGTCCATCAACGCCATCCACTTCGCGCAGAAGATCTGGGAGAGGGCTCTGGGCCTCGGCGACCTGCGGGTCGACTCGGCCAGCATCGAGGGCGTCTCGGAGTTCGAGAACATCCGCCACCCGAACAAGGTCCAGAACGAGATCTACATCCAGAAGGAGAGCAACGAGAACCGCAAGTTCGACCGGGTTGGCGAAGGCATCGCGACGGCCGGCCACCTGCACGGGGGTGCAGCTCCCCAGCTACCCCTCCACGAGCAGCTCGAGCGCCTGGCCGACCTCCACGCCAGGGGAATACTCACCGACGCAGAGTTCCAGGCGAAGAAGACCGAGCTCCTCGGACGCATGTAGGAGCCGGCCGTACCGATCGCTCCGCCCTCCCCGCTCGGCCCTCCGGATCAGGCAGGGGCTCTGTCGGCTACGGCGGTGAGGACCTCGGCGCCTTCCGAGGTGACCAGGATCGTGTGCTCGAACTGAGCCGTGCGGCTCCCGTCGGTGGTGACAGCCGTCCAGCCGTCTTCCCAGATCCTGTGCTGTCCGGTTCCCATCGAGATCATCGGTTCGATCGTGAAGGTCATGCCTTCCTCGGCCACCGCGGTGAGCCTGGGCTCGTGGTAGTGGGGGATCTGGAGGTCGCTGTGGAACTGCTCGCCGATGCCGTGGCCCACGAAGGCGCGGACCACGCTGTAGCCGTGCGCCTCGGCGTGGGCCTCGATGGCCCTTCCGATGAGCGACAGCGGATGCCCGGGCGCCACCGCCTCGATCCCTGCCTCCATGCACTCTCTGGTGACGCGCACGAGCCGCCGAGAGGCCTCGTCGACCTCACCCACCTCGAAGGTGGCGTTCGTGTCGCCGTGGACACCGTCGACGAACGCGGTCACGTCGAGGTTCACGATGTCTCCGTCGGCCAGGGGCCTGTCGTCGGGTATGCCGTGGCAGATCACCTCGTTCACCGAGGTGCACACCGACTTGGGGAACCCCTTGTAGCGCAGGGGGCTCGGGTAGGCACCGCGCTCCAGGCAGAGCTCGTGCACGTAGGCGTCGATCTCGTCGGTGGTCACCCCGGGGGCGACTGCAGCGCCGGCCAGCGAGAGCACCTCCGCCGCTATGCGCCCGGCCCGGCGCATGCGCTCGATCGTCTCGGGCGCCTTCACCCGTGGCTCGTCCCAGCGCTTGGGGACGAGGGTGTCGCGGTACTCGGGAACGGCGATGCTCTCGGGCACGGCCCTCTCCGGGCTCACGCGGCCGGCGCGAAGCCTGTTGTCGGGGCTTCCGTGGCAGCGCTTGTACTTCTTGCTGCTACCGCACCAGCAGGGGTCGTTCGACTTGAGCATCGAAGGCGGAGTGTACTTTCGGCTCATGGCGTTGGCCGATGTGCACGCGACTTGGGCCTGGGTGGTCGTCGGCTCGAACGCCTTCGCCGGATGCTGGGCCCTGGCGGCGAACTGGCTGGAGCCGTTGCGGTTGCGGGCGCTGTGGTGGACGGTGGCGGTCGCCCAGCTGACGATCTTCGTCGAGGTGATCCTCGGGGTGATCATGGTCGCGGTGCAGGGCGTGGAGGCCCCGCAGTTCCACATGTTCTACGGGTTCGTCGCCATCGTGACCGTCGGGCTCATCTACAGCTACCGACAGCAGGTGGCCAAGCACCTCTACCTGCTCTACGGCCTCGGCGGGCTGTTCTTGATGGGCTTGGGCCTGCGGGCCGTCTACGTCCACTAGGCGAGGACGACGGCCCCACGGCGGACCCCCTTCGGGGCGAGGACGAGCGGGTCCGGAGCTAGAGGTTGACGACCGGGCAGGTGAGCGTGCGGGTGATGCCGTCGATCATCTGGAGCCGGCTCACGACCATCTTGCCCAGGTCGTCGACCGAGTCGGCCTCGGCCCGGGCGATGACGTCGTAGGGGCCGGTCACGTCGTCGGCGGATACCACACCAGGGATGGCTCCCACCGCCTCGGCCACCTGGGCCGCGCGGCCGACCTCGGTCTGGATCAACACGAAAGCGCTCACTGCCATCGGCGCACCTCCTGCCGCTCCCTGACCGCTAGCCGGCCAGGCGCTTCTCCAGCTCCCGCATCTCGTCGCTCAGCTCGTCGGGGAGCTGCTCCCCGAACCGCTCGTAGTGGGCGTCGAGCTGGGGGATCTCGCCACGCCAGGCCTCGGCGTCGACGGACAGCAGCTCCTCCAGGGTGCCGGGGTCGATCTCGAGGCCTGCAGTGTCAAGGCTGGCCTCGGTGGGGACCCGGCCGATCGGGGTGTCGGACGCATCGGCCTGCCCGTCGATCCGCTCGAGGACCCACTTGAGGACCCGGCTGTTCTCGCCGAAGCCAGGCCAGAGGAACGAGCCGTCGGCGCCCTTGCGGAACCAGTTGACCCAGAAGAGCCTGGGGAGCTTGGCCGGATCGGCGTCGGCGCCGATGCTCAGCCAGTGTGCGAAGTAGTCGCCCATGTTGTAGCCGCAGAAGGGCAGCATCGCGAAGGGGTCGAACCGCAGCTCACCGACGGTCCCTGCGGCCGCAGCCGTCTTCTCCGAAGACATGATCGAGCCAAGGAACACGCCGTGCTGCCAGTTGAACGACTCGGTGACGAGCGGGACGTTCGTGGCGCGCCGCCCGCCGAAGAGGATGGCCGAGATGGGGACCCCCTCAGGGTCCTCCCACTCTGGAGCGATGGAGGGGCACTGCGATGCCGGTGCCGTGAAGCGGGCGTTGGGGTGGGCGGCCGGCGTGTCCGACTCGGGGGACCAGTCCTGGCCCCTCCAGTCGACGAGGTGGGCCGGCGGCTCGTCGGTGAGGTCCTCCCACCACACGTCGCCCTCGTCGGTGAGGGCGCAGTTGGTGAAGATGGAGTTGCTGTCGAGCGTGCGCAGCGCGTTGCGGTTGGTCTTCTCGTTGGTGCCCGGTGCCACGCC
>CAZHBH010000004.1:0-35117 GCA_964530525.1 uncultured Rhabdothermincola sp.
GGGGGGATCGGGGCTGGGGTGCAGGGCGACGACGGCCCGGGTACCTCGCACCTCGGAGACCACCACGACCGCCCCGGCTGGGATGGGTTCATCCGAGGGGCTCTCGGCCCTCCACTCCTCGGCTCCCACTCGGATCAACCCGAAGTCGTTGACGGGGATCTCGGCGAGGACGACCGCGGTGGCGCCCACCAGCCTCCTGGCGCCCACCCCGTGGTCGGCCACGCTGCGGTCGAGGCGGCGGGCGAGTGGTCGCAAGGCGGCGAAGGCCACCACCGAGACCACGGCGAAGGCCAGGACCTGGATGGTGAAGGACATCCCGAGGAAGGCGAGCACAGCGGCCAGGAGGGCCCCGAGTGCGAAGGGGGCCAGGAACAGGCCCAAGGTGACCATCTCGCCGACGCCGAGTACGGCTGCGCCCACGAGCCATATCCAGCGCCAGACATCGGGATCGTCCATGTCTTCCAACGCTAGCCTCGCGGGCATGGGCGAACCCTTGTGCTTGTTGAGCGTGCACGCGCATCCCGACGACGAGGCTTCCAAGGGCGCCGGCACGGTCGCCCGCTACAAGGCCGAGGGGGTGCGGACCGTGCTCGTCACCTGCACCGGCGGCGAAGAGGGCGACATCCTCAACCCCGCCATGGACAGGCCCGACGTGCGCGACCGCCTCGCCGAGGTCCGCATGGAGGAGCTGGCTCGCTCTGCCGAGATCATCGGGTACGACGAGGTGGTCCTGCTGGGCTACCGCGACTCGGGCATGCCCGACACAGAGGCCAACGCGCGTCCCGAGGCCTTCGCCAACATCCCGCTGGAGGAGTCCAGCGCCAAGCTTGCGGAGATCATCCGCCGCGAGCGGCCACAGGTGGTGATCACCTACCCCGACGACCAAGAGTTCTACCCACACCCAGACCACCTGATGGTCCACGACGTGACGATCGCTGCGTTCGCGAGGGCAGGGGAGCCCGGCTGGCGGCCCGAGCTGGGTGAGCCCTGGCAACCAGCGAAGCTCTACTACAGCGTGTGGTCGGCCCGACGGATGAAGGCCACACACGCCAAGATCCTCGAGCTGGGCAAGGAGTCTCCGTTCGACGACGCCTGGTTCGAGCGTCCCTCCTACGACCACCGGATCACCACGGTGGTGGACATCGGGGCGTGGTACGACGTGGGGATGGATGCGCTCCTGGCGCACGCCACGCAGGTGGACCCGAACTCGCCGTTCTGGTTCGCCCTGCCTCGCGACGTGGCCAGGGCGGTTCACCCGTACGACGAGTACATCCTGGCCCAGAGCAACATCGACAGCGGTCGTCCTGGAGGGCTACCTCCCGTCGACGACCCCGAGACCGACCTCTTCGAAGGTCTGCACTGATGGCGGTGGTCGCTTTCTGCGGCCTGGGCGCGATGGGAACGCCCATGGCGATGCGCCTCGTCGAGGCGGGCCACGAGCTGGTGGTGTGGAACCGCACAGAGTCGAAGGCCGGCCCGCTGCGCGAGGCGGGTGCGAGCGTGGCGGCCACGCCAGCCGAGGCATCCGCGGGGGCGGAGGTTGTGATCACGATGCTGGCCGACCCCGGAGCCCTCGAAGCCGTCGTAGGGGGCCCCGGCGGGATCGCTGCCTCCATCCGTCCTGGCGCGGTGCTGGTGGAGATGTCGACCGTAGGGCCCGGTGCCATGGCGTGGCTCCGCGACCAGCTGCCCCACGAGGTCGGCGTCCTCGACGCGCCGGTCCTGGGTAGCACGCCCCAGGCCGCTTCCGGTGAGCTGTCGATCTTCGTGGGGGGCGAGGGCTCCCTCTTCGAGCGATGCCGTCCGCTGCTGTCGGCTATGGGTCGATGCATCCACGTAGGCCCCCTGGGGTCGGGCGCCGCGATGAAGCTGGTCGCGAACTCGACCTTGGGAACGACCCTGGCGGTGCTGGGAGAGGCCCTGGCACTGGCGGACTCCCTCGGACTCGACCGCGAGGCCACCTTCGAGGTCCTGGGGCTCACTCCACTGGGCGCTCAGGCCGAGAGGCGAAGGGAAGCTGTGAGCCGAGGCGAGTTCCCACTGCACTTCAGGCTGGACCTCGCTGCCAAGGACCTGGGCCTGATCTCGGCGGCGGCCATCAGCGGCAACGTGGAGCTGCCTGTCACCGAGGCCACCCGCCGCTGGTTCGAAGCCGCCGTGGAGGCCGGTTGGTCCGACCGTGACTACTCGGCGATCCTCGCCTTCATAGCGTCGCAGGGCGAAGGTCCCTAGGGCACCACCTGAGTGGCGGTGTCCTAGGGACCCCCAAGTTCAGCTCTTGCCCAGGAGCGTGTCGAGGCGGTCGGTGGCCTCGATGCAGTCCTCGACCATCTCGAAGATCACGTCCTTGACCTTGCGGGGCTTGGTCATGGAGCCCACGATCTGGCCGACCGGGTTGAAGCCGACGTCTTGTGCCTTGTCGGCGTAGCGGGCGTGGCGGGCGACGGCCTCGCCGGTGACCATGAACTGCAGCGGCATGCCGAGGGGGTCGGGGGTGTCCTCGCGGGCCCAGGCCTCGGTCCACTCGTTGCGGAGCATCCGGCAGGGCTTTCCGGTCCAGCTGCGGGAACGCACGGTGTCCTTGCTCGTTGCCTCGAAGTAGGCCTGCATCTGAGCGGGCGGGATGTCGGCTTCCTCCACCGTGAGCCAAAGGGATCCGGTCCACACGCCCTGGGCACCCATCGCCAGCGCAGCTGCCATCTGACGACCGCTGCCGATGCCTCCGGCAGCGAGCACCGGGGTGGGTGAGACGGCGTCGATCACCTCGGGCCACAGCACCATGGAGCCGATCTCGCCGGTGTGGCCCCCGCCCTCGGTGCCCTGGGCGATGATGACGTCGACTCCGGCGGCCTTGTGGCGGCTCGCCTGGGCGGCGGAGCCGCACAGGGCGGCGACCAGGCGCCCGGCGTCGTGGATCTCGTCGATCACCTCGGGAGGCGGCGTGCCGAGCGCGTTGGCGATCAGCTTCACCTTCTCGTGCGAGAGTGCCACGTCGATGAGCGGCGTGGCCGTCGCGAGGGTCCAGCCCAGCAGCGATGGCGGCTCGACGTCGTCGGGGAGCTCGGGCACACCGTGCTCCGCCAGCAGGTCCTTGACGAAGCGGCGGTGCTCCTCGGGGATCATCGCCTCCAGGTCGCTCTCGAGCTTGGCGGCGTCCATCTCGCCCATGCCCTCGTACTTGCCCGGGATCACGACGTCCACGCCGTAGGGCTTGTCGGTGTGCTCGTCGATCCAGGCCAGCTCCACCTCGAGCTGCTCGGGGCTGAAGCCCACCGCTCCCAGTACGCCCAGCCCGCCTGCGTTGCTCACGGCGGCGACCACGTCGCGGCAGTGCGTGAAGGCGAAGATGGGGAACTCGATCCCCAGCCGCTCAGCGATCTCTGTCTGCATCCCTGCTCTCCCCTCGTCGTCCGGACCGTCAATCCTAGATACGAGCGGACTTGGGAACCTCATCCAGCCCGCTGGAGCTCCCTCAGCTCTCGGTATCCGATGAGGACGGCTCCCGATCGCTCCAGGAGGGCTCGCAGCTCGACGTCCTGCGTCATCTGGTGGAGGTCGTCCACCCTGGCCGCCCAGTCTGTGGCAAGAGCCCTCAGCTCCGAGGTGTCCGCAGCGGGTCGCACGGCCAGTTCGGTGACGCCCGGCTGCAGATCGAAGAGCGCCCGTTCCAGGGCACGCCTGCTCGGCTTCAGCCCCGACCTCACGAGGTGGTCCGGGAAGATCACACCCTCCTCGGCGGCGAGGCGGCGGAACGGGAACCCGACGTTCTTCTGCGTCTCCTCGTCGCCGAGGCGGAGCGGGAGGCCCAGCTCGACCGCCAAGCCAAGGTAGACGTCGAAGAACTCCGGACGCAGCCTCAGCGCGCCGAGGTGGGTTCCCAGGTGGCTCACGTCGAAGCCCCAGAGGATTGCCCTCTCGATCTGGGCGAGCGCCTCCCGGCGAACCTCGTCGAGATCCGCGTGGTCCCACACGTCCTCGACCGTGCGCGGGAAGCCCCCGTCGCCGTCCAGCAGGGACGGAGCCCGGGTGATCGGTCCCCAGCGGTACAGATCGTGCTCGGCGTTGACCGTGAGCTCGACCCCGACGTCCTCGCCCATGTACCGCGCAGCGGCGTCACGTGCCCAGGGGCACGGGACCATCAGCGACGCGCTGGTGGCGACGCCTTCCCGGAGGGACTCGTAGGCGCCGATGTTCGCGGCGTGGCACATGCCCAGGCCGTCGCAGGTGATGATCACGAGTCGGTCGTCGGGCCCGTAGCCGAGTCGCTGCGCCAGGGTGCTCACGCCACGAACGCTACCGCTCGCACTGTTCCCGAGCGCTAGGACCGCTCCGGGCGCTCACCGGAGTCGAGGCAGCAGATGGATCGTCTCGACCGACCGCGGACCGGCGAGGGTCAGGCTTCTGGTCCTCCGATCCCCTCGCAGGCACTCCAGAGCCCCGCGCCGGCGGCGCGTGCGCCTTCCTCCGCCTCGCGCATCGCTGACGCGTACGCATCGTTGGGAGGGATCACCAGCACGGTGGCGAACCCTCGTGCCACCAGCTCCCGGTTGACGAGGAGGCCGTCCGACCGGCGTACGTACAGCAGCAACCGGCCGAAGGCATCGCGAGCTTCTCTGTCGCGCTCCAGGGTCACCGGGGTCCCCTGCGGTAGCAGCGAAGAGGTGAACGCCGAGGCCTCGGGTCCGAAGCACTCGACAGGACGCTCGGGGTGGACGGTCTCAGGGGTGTCGAGCCCGACCAGCCGGACGGTCTCCTCGCGCCCGTCGATGTTCAGGACGATGGTGTCGCCGTCGATCACCTGGCTGACGCTGGGACCCGCCCCTGTCCGGGGCTCGGGAGGCGGAGAGCAAGCGACGGCGGTCGCCGAACAGATGGAGGCAGCCAGGAGGGCGATGGGCATGGCGAGGGTCTTCAAGGGCGCGCTCCACTGACGACGATTCTGATCAGAGGGCGGCCTAGGCCACCGAATGCCGCTGCTCGGCGGCGGGGATCAGGCGGCGGCAGACGGTTGGTCGTGAGCTACAGCAGCCTGATCGATCGCCTGCCGACGGGCAGCCTCTAGGGCGGCACGGGCGTTGGCGAGGCCTTCGCGCCCGATGGCTCGAGCAGCCTCGCTGAGTCGCCAGGGACCGGCGGGCACCAGGCGAAGCTGGCCGTTGAGCCCGGCCGTGTCGCTGGTCACCCTTGGCTCCTTCGCCTTCGTGGTGGGTCGGTAGGACTCCATGAGGAAATGATGCCCGCGAGGTGTGACAGTTACTCGTCGGCTGGCCATCGGGGCCGATCCCGGTGCCGCTCTCGGGGGTCATCGCCGCCCAGAAGGGCGAAGAAAGGTTTTGAAAGGTGCAGACCCTTTGGCCCGGGGGCTCGCTAAGGTACGGGAACAGATCAGGCAGGACTCGGGTTGGAACTCAGGAGCCACTGAGAAGACCCAAGCCCCCCGGAAAACTCGGAGCGACGATGACCGAGACCCAAGAGCAGGAAGCAACCCCAGTAGACGAGGCGCTGGCCCTGATCGATCAGGGTCTCGGGCACCTCGCCCACCGTGAGCTGATGTCCACCACTGAGGTCGCCGACTTGCTTCTGGATGTCCGGATGCTGCTCACGAGCGATCTGGCCGTCCCAGCGGTCAACTAGTCGCAGTCTGCGGACTCCGAACGAACCGGGGTCGCAGAGGCGACCGTTCACCTGCCCCTGCGTCGACTGCGGCCTCGGCCGTGTGGCTTCACCGGCCAGACCCGGCGCATGATCGATCCCATCACCAATCCCAAGGCCACACCGCCGAAGACGTCGGAAGCGTGGTGGATCCGCACGTGGGCGCGGCTGGCCGCCACCGCTCCGGCAAGACCCCAGAGCAGCGGGTTGGGACGGCGTCCGTCGCTGAGGAGGACAGCTGCGACCGTCGCCGAGCTTGCGTGGCCGCTCGGGAAGCTGGTCGTGATCGGCACCCTGAGTCGGTGAGGCCGATCGGATTCTTGGACTGGACGCTCGCGTCGGAAAAGCATCTTCACGAAGCCGTTCACGAAGACGGAGTCGATGCCGAGGCACACGCTCAGGCGGACGGCGGCTGCGAGCTCGTCGGGGTCGCGAAGCGCACGTGACCAGCCGATCAGGTGCCAGAGGAGGCTGAAGTCGGCTAGCTCGCTGAGCGCGTACGCGATCCGGTCGTGGGGCTCGCGGCCGCGGAAGCGGTCCAAGGCCTGATCGGCCAGCTCGTCGAAGCGCCGGACGGGGGAGAGCCAGTGGGGCGACTGGACCTCGTGGAGATCGCTCACGCCGGCGCGGGTGCCAGTGACGGCAGTGGGTCCTCGTGGGTTCGTGCGGTGACCGGGACGGAGGCGGGATCGCCGCCGAAGGCCGGGCACCATGCCTGGAAGGCACACCAGTCGCAGAGCTTCGAGGGCCTGGGTGCGAAGTGCTCCTTCTCGCAGGCCTTCTCGATGGCCGACCAGATCGCTCGGACCTTTCGCTCTAGGGCCCTGATGGACTGCTCGGTCGGGGTGGTGGTGATGGCCACGGGATCGGCCAGGTAGAGGAGCTGCACCTTCGAGGGGCGCCTGCCGAACAAGCGCTCGCACAGGAAGGCGTAGAAGTGGACGCCACCCAGGCGGCCCTGCTCGAAGGGCTGGCTGGGTGCCCTTCCGGTCTTGTAGTCCGTCACCACCAGTTCGCCGTCGGCGTCGAGCTCGAGCCGGTCGATGATGCCCCTCAGGGTCAGGCCGTCGAGGTCGACCTCGAGCTGGAGCTCGAGGCCTATGGGATGGACAGACGCTGGGTCCTCCAGTTGGAAGTAGCGCTGGAGTAGCTCGCTCGCCTCCGCTCTGAAGACCTCTTCTTGGGTCCCATCCAGCTCCAGGCCCGTGTACTCGGGATGCTCTCGCAGGGCTTGGAACGCCAGTTCGAGGGATTCAAGCCCAACCCCCATGGTGCGCTCGTGGGGCGGGTGGTCGAACAGCAGCTCGAGCGCCGAGTGGACCAGAGTTCCCCTGGTGGCGGGCAGGGAGGGGGGTTCCGGTACCCGGTCGATCGCTGAGAACCGGAACGCCAGGGCGCAGTCGGTGAACGACGAGACCTTCGAAGGCGAAAGCGACGAAGGGAGCTCGAATGCCATCTCGCGAGCTTACGTCGGCCCTGTGACGCTCACGGGGAGCCGTCTGCCAGGCCGATCTCGTCGCGCAGGAAGGTTCCGACCGAGGAGGCCAGGCCCGCGGGGTCCTCGAGGGGGCCGAAGTGCCCGAGATCCTCGAAGACCTCCAGGCGTCCCGACGGCAGCGTCCTGGCGATGCGCCCGGCGAGGGTGGACGGGCTCATCTCCTCCACCCTTCCGCGGGCTACCACGGTCGGGCAACCGACGGTGGCCAGGCGGTCGAAGGCCGGGTGCACGAGGCCCATCCGGTAGCTCTGAGACTCCACCTCGGGCGGGCACACGAGCTCCACCGCCTTGTGGTCATCGGCTCCGGAGGCCGTCGCCGCGACTGGACGGAAGCCGTGCTCCACGTAGGCGCGCAGGACGGCAGGGTCGAGCACGTCCAGGGGTGGCTTGCCCGAGAAGTTCTCGAAGGCCGCTCGGCGGGAAGGGAAAGACCGCCGTCGCCGAAGCGCGCCTGCGGCAAGTGGGTTGTCGTCGGGACCCAGGCCCAGGTGGGTCGGGAAGGCGACGGGCTCGTACAGGTAGAGCCCAGCGAAGGTCCCAGGCCGCTCCTGCTCGGCGAGCAGGAGCACGGCGCCTCCCATCGAGTGCCCCACGCCGACCGCACCTTCGATCCCCATCTCGTCGATGGTGGCGAGCAGGCGCCGGCCTGCCCTCTCCCAGCTGAGGTCGTCGCCGGTGGCCACCGGGGTCTCGCCGTGCCCCGGCAGGTCGACGGCGATGGCGCTAGCCCCCTCGAGTTGGTCGGCCAAGGGCCCCCAGACCCGGCCGTGGAAGCCCGTGGCGTGCACGAGGATCACCGCTCGACCCTCACCCCCCAGGTGGTGGACGGCGAGGGGACCCGCGGGTAGAGCAGGTCGGCGCAGTGGCGGGCTGGCGCTCACCGAGCGGGGAGGCGCCTCAGCCGGCGGCCGGACCAGAAGGCTCCACGTGGCCGTCCGGTCCCACCTTGCCCTCGGTTCCCTCGCTCACCACGGTCACGATCTTCGCGATCTCGTCGGAGGAGGTCTCGGGGACGGTGAAGCCGTCGAGGTCGCGGATCTCGTCCCAGTGGTCCCGCACGTCCTCCACGGTGAGCCCCGGCTTGAAGTAGCCGGGGGCCAAGCCCACGAACACCCTCGCGACGAGGCCTCCGGCGACGGAGTACACCTCGCCCGTCACGTCGCACTCCTCGGAGGCCAGCCAGCACACCACCGGGGTGATCGTGGCGGGGTCGAGGGCATCGAACTGCTCGCCGAAGATGTCCTCGGTCATGCGGGTCTTGGCCACCGGAGCGACGGCGTTCGCCGTGATGCCGTACTTCCGACCCTCGATGGCCAGCACCCGGGTGAGGCCTACGAGGCCCATCTTCGCTGCGCCGTAGTTGGCCTGGCCGAAGTTGCCGAGGATGCCCGAGTTGGAAGCAGTGCACACCACACGGCCGTAGCCCTTCTCGCGCATCACCTTCCAGGCCGGGATGGTCACGTAGAAGGCCCCGAGGAGGTGGACCTGGATGACCGCTTCGACGAGGTCGGGGGTGAGGTTGTGGAACGACTTGTCGCGCAGGATCCCGGCGTTGTTCACCACGATGTCGACGGTTCCGAAGGCGTCGAGCGCCGTCTGGACGATCGCCTCGCCTCCATCGACGGAAGCCACGCTGGCGTTGTTCGCAACGGCCTCGCCGCCCAGGGCGGCGATCTCGTCGGCCACCTTCTGGGCTGGTCCTGCGTCACCTCCCTCGCCAGACACGGATCCACCGAGGTCGTTCACCACCACTCGCGCACCGCGGCGGGCGAGCTCCAGGGCGTGCTGGCGTCCGATGCCGCCGCCCGCTCCTGTGACGATCGCGACCTTGCCGTCGTAGCCGATGTCTGCCATGCGCAACGTTGCCCCGTTCGGTCAGATGGGGTCAAGCGTGGCGCAGCCGCATCGGCGGAGGACTGCGGCGCCGAGGCTGGCGCGTCCCTCAGGCGCGCAGCGAGGCGGGAGGGGAGATCGAGGCAGTAGGAGAAGAGGAGAGGAAGGCGCCGGGTCTCGAAAGGAAGTTCCGGTGCCAGCGACCCGGTGTCACCAACGCTGCACGCGGCTCGTCCTCGAAGAGCCATCGAGCGAAGTGGCGGCGGGTCCAGCTGCTCATGCCTGCTGCGGCGAGGGCCACCCCGGGTCCCCAGGACTTGGCCAACACCCGGCTCAACAGCTCCGAGATGTGGTGGTCGGCCAGCAGCCCGTTGCGCACCGAGCGCACGTAACGGCTCCGTGCCGCCGCCGAACGGTGGGGCCCGGCGAAGATCAGCGCCTCGGCGGCCCACCGGCCGGTGGCCAGGGCCTGGCCGATGCCCTCGCCCGTCATCGGGTCGGTCGCAGCGGCCGCGTCTCCCACGAAGAGCGCTCGGCCCCCGGCCAGCGCTACCCCGTGGGCGCGAGCCGGAATGGGCCAAGCCTTCACGGCGGCCTCCGGCCGGGCCTCGGGACCCAGGGCCTCCTTCACGTGGGGGCGTCGGAGGAGCTCCGGCCACACGTGGGCGAGGTCGCCCACCCTGTACTGGCCACCCCTCAATATCCCCAGGCCGACGTTGGCGCGGTTGCCCGAGAGCGGGAACGACCAGGCATACCCAGGAAGGAGGTCGGGTTCGAACCACACGTGAAGCTCAGAGGCCGCTGTGGGTCCCACATCGGTGAAGTGCTGTCGCAAGGCGTGCCACTCTCCCCTGTAGCCCTCGACAGCGAGACCGAGGTGGCGACGCACCGGCGACCACATGCCGTCGGCAGCCACCACGTATCGGGCGGACAGCTCGGTTCCCCCGGCGAGCTGGATGATCACGCGGTCGTCGCCCTGCCTCGCCCCGGTGCAGGCCTGACCTTCGATCAAAGACGCCCCCGCCTCGCGTGCGAGGTCCACGAGGGCCTGGTCGAGCTCGATGCGCTTGACCACGGCCCCGAAGCGGCCCTGCTCGTGCCGCGGGAAGGGGAAGGCGACCTGGTGGCCGCCCGGGCTCCTCACCCAGACCTCGCCCACATCCCGCCACGAACCCATCCCTCCACGGTGGGCTCCGGACGGCCCGCCCTCGTCGGAGCGCTCCGTTGGGGGAGGTTGCAGGCCGAGCTCCTCCAGCTGGCGGAGCGTCCAGGTCGTGAGTCCGTCGCCGCAGCACTTGTCGCGGGGGAACCGGGCCTTGTCCACGAGCGCCACGTCGAGCCCTGCACGAGCGAGGACGATCGCAGCCGCGCTGCCGGCAGGTCCTGCGCCCACCACAGCCACGTCGGCGGTGGCTTCCGCTCTCATCCCCGGTTCCGGCCGAGCGCTGAACAGGAATAGAACACGTTACATTTCTGAGCGTGGACTTCGATGACACGCCCGAGGAAGCGGCCTTTCGATCGGAGGCGAGAGCGTGGCTCGAGTCCCACGCCGTTCCCAAGGGCCATCCAGACGACTTCTCCCTGCTTCTCTTCGACCCGCGGGCGGACTGGAAGGCATTCGTCGAGCGCTCGAGGCAGTGGCAGCGGACGCTCTTCGACGGGGGCTGGGCGGGAATCAGCTACCCCAAGGAGTACGGCGGGCGGGGCGGGACGACTATGCAAGAGCTGATCTTCGCACAGGAGATGAGCTCCTACGGAGTGCACAGCGGCTCGTTCATGGTCGCTCACACGATGGTAGGACCCGCCATCTTGGAGCTCGGCACCGAGGCCCAGCGCGAGCGCCACATCGAGGCCATGTTGCGTGGCGACGACATCTGGTGCCAGCTCTTCAGCGAGCCAGGTGCAGGATCCGACCTGGCATCTCTGAGCACTCGGGCGGTGCTCGACGGCGACGAGTGGATCGTTAACGGCCAGAAGGTCTGGACCTCCAACGCCGACGACGCCCAGTGGGGGATCCTCCTGGCCCGCACCGACCCCGACGCTCAGCGTCACAGGGGCATCACCTACTTCCTCCTCGACATGACCGCCCCGGGCATCGAGGTGCGACCCCTGCGCCAGATCACCGGCGAGTCCCACTTCAGCGAGGTCTTCCTCACCGACGTGCGCATTCCGGCAGAGAACGTCCTGGGAGGACCCGACGGCGTCGGCCAGGGCTGGCGGGCCGCCATGCACACGCTGGCCAACGAGAGGAACATGATCGGCGGGGCCTCGTTCGAACGTGACGTTGCGGGCCTCCACGCGCTCGCCATCGAGCTCGGTCTCGCTCACGACCCCCGTGTGCGCCAGTCGCTCGCGAGGGTGCACACCCGTACTCAGCTGCTGCGGTTCCTCGGCTACCGGAGCCAGACGGCCTTCTCGCAGGGCCGTTCACCGGGGCCCGAGACCTCTCTCACCAAGCTGCTCTACGGGAGGTACCTGCGTGAGGCGATGGATCTGGGCGTCACCATGCTGGGTCCTGCAGGCGTCGTGGAGGGAGAGCCCGGCTCGTGGGCTGCCTACTTCTCGCACAGGCTCGTCTGGGCGGCGCACACCTCGATCGCCGGAGGCACCGACGAGGTCCAGCGGAACATCATCGCCGAGCGCGTGCTCGGCCTCCCGCGGTGAACGCACTGGGAGCGCCCGCGGCACGTCGGCCCCAAACCCACGGTCCGCGGCATCGGCCCTGGAGCATGCACCCCGGCCCTCCGGAGCTTCCGCGGCGATGACGGCCGGACGTAGGCTTCTTCGATGGCCATGGTAGAGGTCACAGACCAGCAGCTCTCGAAGAGCCAGACCGCCAGGCGCGAGCGCGTCCTGGCCGCAGCGTTGGAGCTCGGCGCCGAGGGCGGCTACGAGGCGGTCCAGATGCGTGACGTTGCAGCTCGTGCCAACGTCGCCCTCGGGACCATCTACCGCTACTTCTCCTCGAAGGACCACCTTCTCGCTGCCGCGATGGTGGAGTGGTGTCGCGACCTGGAGCGGCGGGTGGGGCTGCGACCTCCGAAGGGAGCGACCACGGCCGATCGCGTGATCGACATCCTCGGGCGCGCGGTGAGGGCCATGGAGCGCGAGCCGAAGTTGGGTGAGGCCGTGCTGGCATCGCTGTCCTCGAACGACCCGAAGGTGGCGGAGTGCCAGCGAGAGGTGAGCGTGGTCATGGATCGCATCCAGGCCGTCGCCTTCCCGCCGGACTTCGACCCCGAGCTCCAGCACCGCATCGCCCGCGCGCTGAGCCACGTCTGGTTCGCGTCGCTTCTCGGGTGGGTCCACGGGTGGGTGGGCATGGCCGACACCAGCGACGAGCTCTCCTCGGCCGCCCACCTGCTGTTGGACCAGTTCGAATGACCAGCACCGACCACACGACCATCCCTCGGGTGCTCCAGGGCACCGCCGAGCGCCTGGGGCCGGCGTTGGCCCTCGTCGACGGCGACGTCGAGATCACCTTCGCCGAGCTGGTGGAGCGGGTCGACGAAGCCGCAGCGGCCTTCATGGCTGCGGGCATAGGTCTGGGCGATCGGGCATCGATATGGGCTCCCAACATGTGGGAGTGGGTGGTGGCGGTGCTGGGCCTCCAGCGCGCCGGGGGGGTGCTGGTGCCCCTGAACACCCGCTACAAGGGCAACGAGGCCGCCGACATCCTGGGTCGAAGCGGAGCGAAGGTCCTCGTGACCGTCAACGGGTTCCTGGGCAACGACTACGTGGCGATGCTCCGCGACGCCGGCGTGGAGCTTCCCGGCGTCGACCGGGCCGAGCCGGACGGACCCGAGCCGTCGCTCCGCAAGGTCGTGGTCCTGCGAGGTGAGGCTCCGGAGGGCACCGAGTCCTGGGAGGAGTTCCTGGCCCGTGGCAACCACGTCTCTCGTGAGGAGGTGGAGGCCCGAGCCGCCGCCGTAACGCCCGACGACCTCTCAGACATCCTCTTCACGTCGGGCACCACCGGTGCCCCCAAGGGCGTCATGACCGCTCACGGCCAGAACATCCGGGCCTACCGCAGCTGGGCCGAGCTCGTGGGCCTGCGCGAGGGCGACCGCTACCTCGTGATCCCGCCCTTCTTCCACTCCTTCGGATACAAGGCTGGGATCCTGGCGTCCGTCATCATGGGTGCCACCATCTTCCCCCAAGCCGTGTTCGACGCCGGCGAGGTGGTGGAGAGGATGGCCAAGGACAGCATCGCCCTCATCACCGGACCACCCACGCTGTTCTCCGGGATCCTCAACCACCCCGACCTCGCCTCCATCGACCTCTCGGCGTGGCGGTTGGCCGTAACCGGTGCGGCGGTGGTGCCCGTGGAGCTGGTGGAGGGCCTTCGGCGGGATCTGGGCCTGGAGTCGGTGATCACCGCCTACGGGCTCACGGAGGCCTGCGGTGTCGTCACCGCGTGCCGCAAGGAGGACGGAGCGGAGATCATCGCCAAGACCTCGGGGCGCGCCATCCCGGGCGTGGAGGTGCGTGCAGTCGACGAGTCGGGCGTTCCCGTCCCGGCTGGCCAGCCGGGTGAGATTGTCGTCCGCGGCTACAACGTGATGCTCGGCTACTTCGAGGACCCCGATGCCACGGCCGAGGCGATCGACGGCGAGGGCTGGCTCCACACGGGCGACATCGGGGTGATGGACGAGGCGGGGTACGTGCAGATCACCGATCGCCTGAAGGACATGTTCATCGTCGGGGGCTTCAACGCGTACCCGGCCGAGATCGAGGGCCTCATGCTCGCCCACGAAGGCTTGGCCCAGGTGGCGGTGGTCAGCGTTCCCGACGGGCGTCTCGGGGAGGTGGGAGCCGCCTTCGTGGTCCCCCGACCGGGGGCGACCGTCGATCCCGACGAGGTGATCGCCTGGTGCCGTGAGCAGATGGCCAACTACAAGGTGCCTCGCATCGTGCGGGTGGTGTCGGAGCTTCCCCTCAACGCCAGCGGAAAGGTGCTCAAGTTCGAGCTGAGGGAGAGGCTCACCGAGGAGGCCGGCTCCAGCTCCTAGGGCTTGGCGCACCGGGGGACGGTTTCCTAACGTGGCGTCAGATTCGTCCGCCCACCGCCCAAGTGCCCGGGCGGTGGGGGCGGGGACGCACCAGGGCGCCTAGGAGAGACCCCCACCGTGGACCTGCGGTACAGCGAGTCCGAAGAGAGGTTCCGCAAGGAGCTCAGGGAGTGGCTCGGCGCCACGCTGCCGACGCTTCCCCCCAAGCCCGGACCCGACGACTGGGTCGCCAGACGGGACTACGACACAACCTGGCAGCGCTTGCTCTTCGATGCCGGCTATGCCGGGATCAACTGGCCGACCGACTACGGAGGCCGGGGTGCCACCCTCACGGAGCAGCTCATCTACCTGGAGGAGACGACCCTGGCGGGGGCTCCCTACGTCGGCGTGAACTTCGTGGGCCTCCTGCACGCGGGCCCCACGATCATGGCCGAGGGCACCGAGCAGCAGCGCAAGAAGCACCTGCCGGCGATCCTCAGAGGTGAGGAGGTGTGGTGCCAGGGCTTCTCCGAGCCCGGGGCCGGCTCCGACCTCGCCGCGCTCCAGTGCCGCGCGGTGCGCGAAGGCGACGAGTACGTCATCAACGGGTCGAAGATCTGGACCTCGTTCGCCCAGGTGGCCGACTACGCCGAGCTGTTGGTGCGCACCGACCCGGACGCCCCCAAGCACAAGGGCATCACATGGCTCGTTCTAGACATGACGACGCCGGGGATCGAGATCCGGCCCCTGGAGACCATCGTGGGCTCCACGGAGTTCAGCGAGGTCTTCTTCGACGACGTTCGCGTGCCGGTGGACATGCGTGTCGGCGGCGAGAACGATGGGTGGAGGGTGGCCATGGTCACCTTCAGCTTCGAGCGGGGGACCGGCTTCATCTCGGACCTCGTGGAGACGAACCGGATGATCGGCGACCTCGCCGAGCTCGCCAAGCAGGTTTCCAGGGGATCCGCCACGGCGTGGGACGACGTCGCCATCCGCAGGGAGATCGGCCACCTGCAGGCGGAGATGGACGCCCTATGGGCGATGACCAAGCGCAACCTGGCCCAGGCCGAGCGCAACGGGATACCGGGCCCGGCATCGAGCGTGGTCAAGGTGTACTACTCCGAGCTGTTCCAGCGGATGACCGACCTGGCCATGCGGATCCTCGATCGAGCATCGCTCTCGCGCTCCGACGTGGGCGAGCTGCCCTCGGGCATCTTCGTGGAGGAGCGGCTGCGGTCGACGTCGTTCAGCATCGCTGCCGGCACGAGCCAGATCCAGCGCAACATCATCGCCGAGCGGATCCTCGGCCTTCCCAAGGCCTGAGGCCGACAGGCCGGAAAAGGACGTACACATGGACTTCGAGCTGAGCGCAGACCAGGTCGCCCTCCAAGAGGGCATCCGCAACTTGTGCGAGGGCCGCTTCGACATGGCCACCGTGAGGGGCCTAGCGGATGTGGGCGGGATCGATAGGGGTCGCTGGGGGGAGCTGGCCGACATGGGCCTGTTCGCCCTGCGCCTACCCGAGGACGAGGGAGGGGTGGGTCTGGGTTGGGCCGACACCGTGCTCGCGTTCGAGGAGCTGGGGCGCGCACTCGTGCCCGGGCCTGTGATCTGGACCCAGCTGGCCGCCGGGGTGGTGTCCGGCGCGGCGACGGGCGAGGTGGTCGTCGGCGGCATCGAGCGCGCCGACGAGTCGCGCCTGGTGGAGCACCTCGGCTCGCTCGACAGGCTGCTCGTGCTCGACGCCGAGGGTGCATGGCTGGTGGACCCGTCCGATCTGGTCGCCTCGCCGTTGGAGGCACCGCTCGACCCACTCACCCCGGTGAGCCGCTACGAGGGGGAGCTGCCCGAGGGCGAGCAGGTGCTCGACGCCGAGGGGGTGGCCGCGCTGCGCCTGGGAGGGGCGGCGCTCACTGCAGGGATGCTGTTGGGCGTGTCGGAGGCCATCGGCGAGGCGTCGGTCGCCTTTGCCAAGGAGCGGGTGCAGTTCGACAGGCCCATCGGCGCCTTCCAGGCCGTGAAGCACATCCTGGCCGACATGTTCACCCGTACCGAGGTGGCCCGGGCTGCGGTGTACGCCGCTGGGGTGACGCTCGACGACCCGGCCGTGGGTTCGGTGACCAGGGCGGTTGGAGCCGCCAAGCTCACGGCCAACGAGGCGGGTGTGGGCAACGGAAAGGCTGGCATCCAGGTCCACGGCGGCATGGGCTACACCTGGGAGGTCGACGCCCACCTCTACTTCAAGCGGGCTTACGTGCTCGAGCCCCTCTTCGGCTCCACCGACCGCTGGTCCGAGGTGGTCGCCGACCAGCTCGCTGGCTAGCCCTGGGCGCCTGCTATCCCTGGCTGGTGCTCGTCTCCGGCGGCAGCGTCGTGGTCGGTGGCAGGCCGTCGGCCGTGACCACCACGGTGAAGGTCACCGGTGCGGTGTCGGACACGGGCGCTCCGTCGGGACCCACCAGCAACAGCTCCACGGTGGTGGTCCCCAGAGCATCGGCCACGAAGGTGAGGACCTGGGTGTCCGGGTTGCCCGCGAGCGCCGTGTTGTCTGGGACGAGCTCGACGCCCAGCGGCAGCAGGATCGCCGCATCGCCGCCCCCCTCCACCTCCCATCGCCGCCCGGCTGAGGGGTCGACCTCCAAGAGCAGACCGAAGCGCCTTCCCAGGGCCACCACCACGGGTTGGGAGGGGTCGGGGAACGCGGTGTAGGCCGTTGGGTTCGTTGACGGGTCGGTGGTCGAGGGACCCGGAAGCGTCGTGGCGGCCGATGCGTCGTCGGATCCGCCGGTGCCGCCGGTGCAGGCGGCCATGGAGCACAGAGCTGCGAGCGCCAGGGAGGCCACCGTGGCGCGAAGCACGCAGCGGCCAGCACCCCGGGGGCTAGCCGCTGCCCCGCGGTCGGGCGTAGTTGGGGGGTGCTCTGAGCGAGTAGACCGGGCATGCGAGGTGGGCGACGGCATCCGGGTCGTTCTACCATCGGGCGCTCCTCGGGAGGACGAGCTCTTGGACTTCGACGACACCCCAGCCCAGGCTGAGTTCCGCAGGGAGGCCCGTGCCTTCCTCGAAGCACACGCCCAGCCGAAGACCGGCACCGACGCCGACTGGTCGAGAGGCGCGATGGCTACCGACCCAGATGAGGTCGACGCCTACGTCGAGCGCTGCCGGGATTGGCAGCGCACCCTCTTCGACAACGGGTGGGCCGGGATCACCTGGCCCAAGGAGTACGGAGGAAGGGGGGGCTCGCCGGCGGAGTCGATCATCTTCAACCAGGAGGCGGCTGCCTTCGACGTGACCACCGGGTTCATCGGCGCCGCCCAGCAGCTCGTCGGACCTCCCCTGATGCGTTTCGGCACCGACGAGCAGAAGCAGCGCTTCCTTCCGCCGTTGCTCCGTGGTGACGAGATCTGGTGCCAGCTGTTCAGCGAGCCCGGCGCGGGCTCCGACCTGGCCGCGCTGGCCACAAGGGCTGTCCGCGACGAGAGGCCCGACGGCGATTGGATCGTGGAGGGTCAGAAGGTCTGGACGTCAGGCGCGCAGCACGCGCAGTGGGGGATCCTCCTCGCCCGCACAGATCCCGACGCCCCGAAGCACAAGGGCATCACCTTCCTCCTCGTCGACATGGGCTCGACCGGGATCGAGATCCGACCTCTCGTCCAGGCCACCGGGCTCTCCCACTTCAACGAGGTGTTCCTCACCGGCGTGAGGGTGCCCGCAGGGCAGGTGGTGGGCGAGGTGGGTGGTGGATGGACCGTCGCCCGCACGACGCTCGCGAGCGAAGCGGGGATGATCGGCGGTTCGGGTCAGACCAGCAACTTCCAGGCGGTCCTGGCCCTCGCCCGCGAGTGCGGGAGGACGACCGATCCGCTGGTTCGCCAACGGCTGGCCGACGTCTACGCGCGCGAGCGCATCTTGAAGTTCCACCAGATGCGGATGCAGACGGCGATCATGCACCGCCGGGGCAACCCTCCCGATCCCTCGGTGCTCAAGAACTTCTTCACGGCTTCACTGGCTCGGAGGGTGGACCTGGCCGTTGAGCTCCTCGGCGCCGGGGGGATGCTCGCCGCCGGTGATGCATTCCAGGACGGGTTCTGGCAGAAGCAGTGCATGGGCCAGTTCGCCTCTCGGATCGGGGGCGGTACCACTGAGGTGCACCGCAACATGATCGGGGAGCGGGCCCTCGGACTCCCCCGAGAGCCCAGCACCGACAAGGACCTCCCCTGGAGGGATCTTCCCCGCTGAGCGGCGGGGCGCCACGCTCTGGCGCTCGGATGGGGCGATGCAGGGCACCGACCCCGGCGGACGCGAGGGCGAGGCACAATGGTCTGGTGCGAGCGAAGAGGTACCGCCTGAGGATGTCGGTGCTCCGGCGCGGCCTCACGGTGGCGCTGCTGGTGCTGGTGGCCCTCTTCTTCGTGCCGGGTGCCGTCAGCGCGGAGCTCCCGTGGTGGTGGAGGGCGATGAGCGGTGCGGGCTTCGTGCTCTCGCTGCTGGGGATCCGCACGCTCCTCGGGGCGGTGCTGGTGGTGCGCCACGACAGCCTGCGCATCTACCGGTTCTGGCCCCTGCGGCGGGACATCCCCTGGTACCGGATCCTCACCATCGACGTGATCCCAGGGTTCTGGCACCTGGAGGTGGAGCTGAACTCGGGCGAGCGGATGGCGTTGCCACCGGTCCGTGATATCGAGGACCTCTACGAGAGCATGGAGCGCTACCGCCAGGCCCTCGACGCCTGAGAGGCCCTCGACAGCCCGGACCGGAGGAAGCGCTTCATCGATCTGATGGCGAGTGCACGCCGGTTCCGAAAGGAGTCAGGTCGGCGGCGGCGAATCAGCGGTCAGTCGACGGGGGGCTTGGCGTCGGCCATCTCGCGCAGCTCGTTCTTGGCCACCTTCTCCAGCGTGGCCGTGGGGAACTCGTCGACGAAGTAGACGGCGCGGGGCACCTTGAAGTTCGAGAGGTTGTCCTTGCAGGTCTGGATGATGGTGGCTGCGAGCTCTTCCTCGTCCGCGTTGGGGTCGGCCTTCACCACGAAGGCCACCGGCACCATGTCGAGCATCTCGTGGCTCTTGGCCACCACAGCCACGTCGGCGATGCCGCCGGCCAGACGGCAGGTGTCCTCCACCTCGCGCGCCGAGACGTTCTCACCACCCACCTTCAGAGCGTCCTTGTCGCGGTCGCAGTAGACGAAGTTGCCGCCCTCGGTGACCTTCACCATGTCCCCGGTGCGGAACCAGCCGTCCTCCGTGAACGCCTCGTTGGCCTCGTCGTTGTCGTAGTACTCCAGGAACACCTGGATGCCCCTGGTCCCACGCACCCACAGCTCTCCGATCTCGTCGAGGCTGCAGATCTTGCCCTCCTCGTTCACGACGATGGCCTCGTAGCCAGGCGTGATCTTGCCCATCGACATGCGTGGGTAGTTCTCGAAGGGGTTCGTGTGGATCATGTGCGTGACCAGCTCGGTCATGCCGTAGGCCGAGACGACGCGCATCTTCAACCACTCGTCGAGCTCGGGCATGACGAGCCCGAACACACCCACCTTCACCGTGTGGTCCTCGGGGATGGGCTGCGGGGCGATGGCCTTGAACACGAACGGGATGAGCGAGATGTGCGTCACCCCGTAGGTGCCGATCACCTCCCAGAACCGGCTCGCCGAGAACTTCGGCTGCAGCACGACGGTCCCGCCCACGCCCAGGATGCTCCAGATGGCCCAGCTCTGGGTGTTCACGTGGAAGAAGGGCAGGTAGGCCAGGTAGACGCTGTCGGCGTCGAGGTCGATGTTGTCGGGCGCCGAGCGTGCTGCCCAAAGGGCGTTGCCGTGCGAGTGCACCACGGCCTTGGGGCGGGAGGTGGTGCCCGATGTGAACAGGATGCCGGCGGGGAGGAGCGGGTCCGGCGAACGATCCGGCACAGCCGAGGGGTCTCCGTAGAGCGTGCCGAAGCCGTCGAATCCGTGGTCGGCTTGCTCGGCGGTTGCGGCCTCTCCGGAGTTGTCCTCCGTCACGACGATCCAGCCCACGTCGGTCGCCGCCTTCGAGACCAGCTCGGCGTGCTGCGGCTGCGTGATGGCACCCACGGCGCCGGTGTGGCTGGCGAAGTAGTTGACCTCGTTAGCGACGCTGCGCGTGTTGGTGGTGACAGCCACCGCACCAAGGCGGGCACACGCGTACCAGGCGAGCACGGCCTCGGGGCAGTTGTCAGCGTGGATGAGCACCTTGTCGCCCACGGCGACGCCCCGCCCGTGCAGGCCGGCGGCCACCTTCTCCACGTCGTCGACGAACTGGCGATAGGTCCAGGTGCGAGGCCCGCCCTCCTTGGGCTCCCAGACGAGGAACGGCTTGTCGGGCTGGTGCTCGGCCCAGTGGTTCAGCAGCCAGGGGATGTCCTGGCCGATCATCTGGAACGCCGTCGCTTCTGCCGGGTTGATCACTGCGGTGCCCTTCCGAGTCGCTGATGCTTCGAGCGGTGGTCCCCCCGCCGCTTTCTTGCCCCTGGCTCCGGAGGTGCACGGGGCCTGGGGATCAGAGTAGAACGTGTTGTAGAACGCCGCCAGGTTCGGGGAGCGGCGCGGATCACGCCTTCCTAGGGGGAAAGATGCGAGCAGCCATCCTGCGCAACACCGGCGACGAGACGCTCGAGGTGGTCGACGACGTCGACGCCTTGCCGCTCGGGCCGACCGACGTGCGGGTCCAGATCAAGGCCACCGGTGTGTGCCACTCCGACCTCCACGGGATGAAGGGCGACCTTCCCCAGGGAGCCCCGTTCGTCCCCGGGCACGAGGGCGCGGGGATCATCACCGAGGTGGGCGAGGCGGTCACCAAGCTCGCCGTGGGCGACCACATAGTGGTGGCCTGGTCGCCTCCGTGCGGGCAGTGCTACGCCTGCGTCGAGCAGCGCCAGCCCCAGCTCTGCGTGATGATCCAGTTCGTCGTGGCCGGCATGCCCCGCTTCAAGCAGGGCGACACCGAGCTGTTCGGCATGGCCGGCACCGGAACCTTCGCCGAGGAGATGGTGCTGCCCCAGGAGGCGGCCGTGAAGATCGACGACGACGTCCCCTTCGACGTCGCCTCCCTCGTGGGCTGTGGTGTCGCCACCGGCGTGGGCGCAGCCATCAACACCGCCAAGGTCGAGCCGGGCTCCACGTGCGTGGTCATCGGTTGCGGTGGCGTGGGCATCTCGATCATCCAGGGCTGCCGCATCGCCGGAGCCGCCACCATCGTCGCCGTCGACCTCAACGCCGACAAGCAGGAGATGGCCAAGCAGTTCGGCGCCACCCACGCCTGCGGTCCCGACGAGCTGGCAGACCTCAAGGCTTCGCTCACCGGAGAGGCCGGCGGGTTCGACTACGGCTTCGAGGCCATCGGCCTCCCGCAGACGGTGCGCAGCGCCTACGACGCCACGCGTCGTGGCGGGACGGTGGTGGTCGTCGGCGTAGGAGGCTTCGACAAGATCGTCGAGTTCAACATGTTCGAGCTGTTCTTCGACGAGAAGACGGTCAAGGGCAGCTACTACGGCAGCTCCGACGTGCGCCGTGACTTCAACCGCCTCCTGCGCCTCTGGAAGGCCGGCAAGCTCGACCTCGAGGGCATGATCACCCAGCGGGTGGGCCTCGACGACGTGAACGAGGCCATCCAGCAGATGATCCGCGGCGAGGTCATCCGCACCGTCATCGAGCTCTGATCTGCCGAGGGAGCGCCCTTCCTAGCTGGCGGGTGGAATAGAACCTGTTCTATGTTCGGAACGGTTCAACGAAGCCGGTGATCCCGGCGGGACGCGACCAGACGGGAGGGGCCTGATGGCCAAGGGCGATGTCGAGGTGATGACAGCGCCGCTGGTGGTGGAGTACCCGTTCAGCCGGACCACAGGTCCGGTCATCGGGGCTTTCTTCACCGCACTGCGGGAGGGCTTCATCGTGGGTGTGCGGGGTGCTGACGGGCGGGTGCTCGTTCCGCCCTTCGAGTACGACCCGATCACCTCCGAGGACCTCACCGAGATCGTCGAGGTGGGAGACGAGGGCGAGGTGCTCACCTGGTCCTGGATCGCCGAGCCCATGGCCGACCAGCCCCTCGACCGGCCCTTCGCCTGGGCGCTCGTCCGGCTCGACGGCGCCGACACGGGGATGCTCCACGCGGTTGACGCGGGCGACATCTCCGCCATGAGCACCGGCATGCGCGTGAGGGCTCGGTGGAGCGCCGAGCGCGTCGGCCACATCTCCGACATCGAGTGCTTCGATCCCGTCGACGAGGCGGCAGAGCCGGCAGGAGGAGCAGCCTGATGTCAGAGCTGACCCTTCCCCAGCGACTGGCCGACGTCGAGCCGGTGCGCTCGATCAGCACTCCGGCGCGCCTCGACTACACGTACACGGCGGGCCAGGCGGCGAGCAGGTTCCTGAGCAACGTCACCCACAAGCGCCTCATGGGCCAGCGCTGCCCCATCTGCAAGAAGGTCTACGTCCCGCCCCGAGGGTCGTGCCCCACGGACGGCGTGGCACTGGAAGAGGAGGTGGAGCTGGGCCACAGCGGCACCATCACCACCTTCTGCGTCGTGAACGTGCAGTTCTACGGCCAGGTGATGGAGCTGCCCTACGTGAGCGCCCTCATCCTGCTCGATGGCTCGGACCTTCCGATCATGCACCTCATCCAGGAGGTCCCGGCCGACCAGGTCCACATGGGCATGCGGGTGGAGGCCGTCTGGGAGGACGAGGTCGGCCCGACGCTGGAGAGCATCAAGTACTTCCGGCCCAACGGCGAGCCGGACGCCGAATGGGACACCTACAAGGACAACGTGTGATGACGGGGGCAACCAACGGAATGCGCGACGTAGCCATAATCTCGTTCGCCCAGACTTCTCACGAGCGCAGCCGCGTCGATCGGAACGAGGTCGAGCTGCTCATGCCCGTCCTGACCGAGGTCATGGAGGGCGCCGGCATCCAGAAGGACCGGGTCGACTTCGTCTGCTCCGGGAGCTCCGACTACCTGGCCGGCACACCCTTCTCGTTCGTGATGACGCTCGACAGCTTCGGCCCCTGGCCGCCCATCTCCGAGTCGCACGTCGACATGGACGGCGCCTGGGCGCTCTACGAGGCCTGGGTGAAGATGCAGATGGGCAAGGTCGACGTGGCGGTCGTGTACGCCTACGGCAAGTCCTCACCGGGAGACCTCCGACGGGTCATGACACGTCAGCTCGAGCCCTACTACACGGGCCCGCTCTGGGCGGACCCGGTGAGCCTGGCCGGCCTGCAGGCGAGGGCGTGCCTGGATGCGGGGAACTTCACCGAAGCCGACATGGCCGAGGTGGTCGCGTCCAGCCGCCGCCATGCCAAGGCGAACCCCAAGGCGCAGCTCTCGGGCGACTTCGAGGTTCCCGACCTGCTCAGCGAGGACTACTTCGTCGCACCGCTGCGGCGTCACGACTGCCCCCCCATCAGCGACGGCGCCGCCGCTGTGGTGCTGGCAGCCGGCGACGTGGCCAGAGAGCTGTCCGACCGTCCGGCGTGGATTCGGGGGATCGACCACCGCATCGAGCCGCACGCGCTCGGGGTGCGCGACCTCACCGACTCGGTCTCGACCCGCCAGGCGGCGGAGAGGGCGGGCGCCCTGGCGGGATCGTTCGACACCGCCGAGCTGCACGCTCCGTTCAGCCACCAGGAGCTGATCCTGCAGGAGGCCCTGGGCCTCACCGACGACGTGGTGCTCAACCCGTCGGGTGGTGCGCTGGCAGGGAACGTGATCATGGCCGAGGGCCTCATCCGGTTGGGCGAGGCAGCCAGCCGCATCAGTCGAGGGGAGTCCGACAGGGCGATCGCCCACGCGACGTCGGGACCCTGCCTGCAGCAGAACATGGTCGCCGTCCTGGAGGGAGAGTGAGATGGGCCAGGAGCGAGTAGCAGTAGTCGGCATCGGCCAGACGAAGCACGAGGCGACGAGGGGCGACGTGTCGATCGCCGGGCTCGTGCGCGAGGCCGCGAAGCGAGCCCTGGACGACGCCCAGATGACGTGGGCCGACATAGACGCGGTGGTGATCGGCAAGGCCCCCGACTTCTTCGAGGGCGTGATGATGCCCGAGCTGTACCTGGCCGACGCCCTGGGGGCGACCGGCAAGCCCATGTTCCGAGTGCACACAGCGGGCAGCGTCGGCGGATCCACCGCCATCGTCGCCTCCGACCTCGTGGCCTCGGGACTGCACCGCAAGGTGCTCACCTTGGCGTTCGAGAAGCAGTCCGAGAGCGAGGCCATGTGGGCCCTCTCCGTGACCCTGCCCTTCCAGCCGCCGATGCACGCTGGGGCGGGCGGCTACTTCGCGCCTCACATCCGTGCGTACATCCAGCGCTCCGGTGCTCCTGACCACATCGGGATGCTGGTAGCGCTCAAGGACAGGCTCAACGCCTTGAAGAACCCCTACGCCCACCTCCACGAGGAGGGCATCACGTTCGATTCCGTGAAGGATTCGATCATGCTGTGGGACCCCATCCGCTACTCGGAGACCTGCCCCAGCTCGGACGGTGCCATGGCGATGGTGCTGACGGACGAGGCAGGTGGCGACGCGGCTGCCGCCGCGGGGCGCTCACCTGCCTGGGTGCGCGGCACGGCCTTCCGCAGCGAGCCGACGATGTTCGCGGGTCGCGACCAGGTGAACCCGCGCGGCGGCCAGGAGTGCGCCGCGGACGTCTACCGCCAGGCCGGGATCACCGACCCTCGGCGCGAGGTGGACGTGGCGGAGATCTACGTCCCGTTCAGCTGGTTCGAGCCCATGTGGCTGGAGAACCTGCACTTCGCCCCTGAGGGGGAGGGCTGGAAGTACGTGGAGGACGGAGTGACGCAGATGGACGGGGATCTCCCGATCAACTGCTCCGGAGGGGTGCTCTCGACCAACCCCATCGGTGCTTCGGGCATGATCCGCTTCGCCGAGGCCGCCCTTCAGGTGCGAGGCATGGCTGGAGAGCACCAGATCGACGGCGCGCGCACAGCGGTGGGACACGCCTACGGCGGAGGCTCTCAGTTCTTCGCCATGTGGGTGGTGGGCAAAGACAAGCCCTGAGGGGTTCGGGTGCCGAGGGCCGGTGGCCTCGGCGGGGTGGCCTTACGGGCTCTCGGGTCTGCCGGCAGTGGCGGGGACGCTCGGGATCAGGGCCGCACCGTGACACCGCGCTCGGCCATGTAGCGCTTCGCCTCTGCCACGGTGTGCTCACCGAAGTGGAAGATGGAGGCGGCCAGGACCGCGTCCGCCCTACCCTCGGTGATGCCCTCCACCAGGTGCTCAAGGCGACCGACACCGCCGCTCGCGATCACGGGCACGCTCACCGCCGAGCTCACGGCGGCCGTGAGCTGGAGGTCGAAGCCGTCGCGGGTTCCGTCGCGGTCCATAGAGGTGAGGAGGATCTCGCCGGCGCCGCGCTCGGTCGCCTCTGTGGCCCACTCCACGGCGTCTCGGCCGGTGGGCGTTCGACCCCCGTGGCTGAAGGCCTCCCAGCAGCGTTCCCCGCTCTCCGCCGCCCTGGCGTCGATCGCCACCACCACGCACTGGGCCCCGAACTCCGCCGACAGCTCGCTCACCAGCTCGGGACGCTGCAGCGCAGACGTGTTCACGGAGACCTTGTCGGCGCCGGCGCGCAGCAGGCGGCGAGCGTCGTCGACGCTCCGGATGCCACCGCCGATCGTGAAGGGTATGAACACCTGCTCGGCGGTTCGTCGCACGACGTCCACGATCGTGTCGCGGGCGTCGCTGGAGGCGGTGATGTCGAGGAACACCAGCTCGTCGGCTCCCTCGGCGTCGTAGCGCGCTGCGAGCTCCACGGGGTCGCCGGCGTCTCGGAGGCCGACGAAGTTCACGCCCTTGACCACTCGACCTGCGTCCACGTCGAGGCAGGGGATGATCCGCGCTGTCCTAGGCACGGGTGGTCCCCTCCGCGTCGGCGAGGCGATCGAGCGCCTCGCTCACGGTGAAGCGCCCTTCGTAGAGCGCCCTTCCGACGATGGCGCCGGCGAGGCGCTTGCCCGCCACCTCGAGGTTCGCCAACGACTCCAGGTCGTCGAGAGATCCCACGCCACCGCTCGCGATCACCTCGACGCCGGTCGATCCCAGCACCTCGGCCAGACCCGAGACGTCGGGACCCTCCATGGTGCCGTCGCGCCCGATCTCGGTGACCACGAACGCCGACACGCCGTCGCCGCTGAAGCGGTGAACCAGATCCAACAGGTCGTGACCCGACCCGCGCTCCCAGCCTCGCACCGCCACCTGGCGCCCTCGGGCGTCGAGGCCCACGGCAACAGGGAAGCTCGACGCGAGCTCGGCGACGAGCTCCGGCTGCTCGACGGCCACCGTGCCCAGCACGACGCGCGCCACGCCCGCATCGACGAGCTCCTCGACGGCCTCGACGTCCCTGATGCCTCCCCCTGCCTGCACCGGGATGTCGACGGCTTCGGCGATGCGTCCGATCGCGACTCGGTTGGCGGCCTCGCCCGTGCGGGCTCCGTCGAGGTCGACGACGTGGATCCACGCGGCGCCCTGCTCGGCGAACGAGATCGCCTGGGCGACGGGATCCTCTCCGTAGACGGTCTCGCGGTCGAAGTCGCCCTGGTGGAGGCGCACGCAACGTCCTTCACGCAGATCTATGGCCGGGTAGAGCTCCATTCAGGTGCCTCCCGCGAGCCTCACGAAGCGCGAGAGGATGTCGAGCCCCGCCTGGCCGGACTTCTCGGGGTGGAACTGCGTGGCCATCACGTTCCCGCGCTCGGCGGCCGCCACGACCCTGCCCCCGTAGTCGCACGCGGCGACCGTGTCGATGCCGTCGCCGGGCGCGTAGCTGTGCACGAAGTAGACCCAGTGCCTCTCACCGACATCGCCCAGAAGGCGGGAGTGGCGCTCCACCGTGAGCTCGTTCCACTGCATCTGCGGGTGCTTCACGCCCTCGGGGAGGCGTACGACGGTTCCCTCCAGCACCCCCAGGCCGGGGCGACCGGGCGCCTCTTCGGATGCCTCGTAGAGCATCTGCATCCCCACGCAGATCCCCAGGAACGGCTTGCCGCTCACGGCGGCATCGTGAGCCACCACGTCGAGCCCGCGTGCAGCGAGAGCTTCCATGCACGGTCCGAAAGCGCCGACACCGGGCAGCACCACCGCGTCGGCACCTGCCACCACGGAGGGGTCGTCGGTGAGCTGGACATCGGCACCCAGGTGCTGCAACGCCTTCTGTGCGGAGCGCAGGTTCCCGATGCCGTAGTCGAGAACGGCGATCCGCGTCATCCGAGGGTGCCCTTGGTGGAGGGCACTCCCTCGCCCTCGACGCGCACCGCGTCGCGAAGAGAGCGCGCCACGGACTTGAAGGTCGCCTCCACGATGTGGTGGGTGTTGCGTCCGCGCACCAGCGAGATGTGCAGCGTGACGGCCGCGGCCGTGACGAAGGCCCTCCAGAACTCCTCCACCAGCTGGGGATCGAAGGGGGGGTCCCCGAGGATCTTCTCGCCGGGGAAGTCGACCTCGTAGAACAGGAAGGGGCGGCCCGAGAGGTCGAGGGCCACGTCCACGAGGGCCTCGTCGAGAGGGACCCGGCACGACGCGAACCGGCGCACGCCGGCCTTGTCGCCCAGCGCCTCACGCATCGCCTCTCCGAGGGCGATCCCGGTGTCCTCCACGGTGTGGTGCGCGTCGATCTCGAGGTCGCCCTGGGCGCGCACGACCATGTCGAAGGCCCCGTGCCTACCCAGCTGCGAGATCATGTGGTCGAAGAACGGGATGCCGGTGCTCACCTCCACCAGACCAGAGCCGTCGAGAGACAGCTCTATCTCGATGTCGGTCTCCTTCGTGGTCCGGCGCTTCGACGCCACCCGCGAACTGCTCAACACAGCACCTCCTCGAGAGCGGTCAGGAACGCGTCGTCCTCGACCTCCGTACCGATCGTCACCCGCAGGCAGCCTTCCAGGCGAGGCCACGACGAGCAGTCGCGCACGAGCACCGAGCGCTCCAGCAGGCCTTCCCAGACGCGCCGTCCCACGTCGGCAGCATCCTGGCCATCGCCCACCTCGGGCCTGAAGAGCACGAAGTTGGCGCCCGACGGCCACACCTCAACCGGCAGCTCGGCGAGCCCGGCCACCAGGCGCTCGCGCTCGGACACCAGGCCGGCGACGCGCCTCTCCATCTCGCCTACGTGGTTCAGGGCGAGCACTCCGGCTCGCTGCTTGAGGGCGTCGAGGTGGTAGGGGAGCACGACCTTGGAGAGCTGCTCGGTGAGCCAGCTGGGCCCCACCAGGTAGCCCAGGCGTGCAGCGGCCATCGACCACGTCTTCGAGAAGGTGCGGGTGACCACCAGAGGAGTCTCGTCTGAGATCAGATCCAGGGAGGACCACGGGGAGAACTGCCCGTAGGCCTCGTCGACCACCAGCAGGCAGTCACGGCCGGCGACGGCTTCGAGCACGGCTCGGACCGTCTCCTCTCCGTCGACCACCCCCGTGGGGTTGTTGGGAGAGCACAGGAATGCGACCGAAGGCCGGGCATCGTCGAGGACTCTCACGACCTCGTCGAGGTCGATCCGGAAGGCGTCGTCGCGCTCGCCTTCCACCACCTCCGCCCCGGTGATGCGGGCGATGTGGCCGTGCAGCGCGTAGGTGGGCTCCCACACGGCGACCTTCCGGCCGGGGCCGCCGTAGGCGAGGAGCAGGCACTGCAGCACCTCGTTCGAGCCGTTCGCAGCGAAGACGCGCTCGGGAACGGTTCCGTGGAACGTCGCTATGGCTTCCCGCAGCTGACTGGCAGAGCGGTCGGGGTACCGGTTCCAGGGGGTCTCGGTGACAGCGCGGGCCAGCTCCTGCTCCCAGCCGGAGGGGGGCGGGAAGGGCGACTCGTTCGTGTTGAGGCGCACGGACACGTCGACCTGGGGGGAGTGGTACGCCTCCATGAGGCCGAGGGCCTCTCGGGGTGGCACGGTCATCCCAGGACCTCGCGGCGGATCTCGACGGACCGGGCGTGCGCGTCCAGACCCTCGGCAAGCGCCAGGGCCTCGACGACGGGCGCCACCTGCTCGAAGCCGGAGCGCTCCAGCGAGACCACGTGGACCTGCTTTACGAAGTCGTCGACGGTGAGGGCGCCCGAATAGCGCGCCGAGCCGTAGGTGGGCAGCACGTGGCTCGGGCCGGCTACGTAGTCGCCGATGGAGGCCGGAGCCCAGGGCCCGCAGAACACCGCTCCAGCGTTGCGCACCTCGGGCACCAACGATTCGGGGTCGATGCACATGAGCTGCAGGTGCTCGGGGGCGATGAAGTTGGCGACCTCCATGGCGGGTCCCGGACCGTCGACTAGGGCGATCCAGCCGCCGCTCTCCAAGGTGGCCTCGATGTCGGCACGCCTGGGCGCATCCGCCAACTGGTTCCGAACCTCGCGGTCGACCGCATCGGCGAGATCCTCCGACCAGGTGACCAGCCACGCGAGCCCGCTCGGCCCGTGCTCGGCCTGCACCAGCAGATCGGCGGCTGCCAGCTCGGGAGGAGTGGAGTCGTCCGCCAACACCACGATCTCCGACGGACCGGCGAACGCGGAGGGCACTCCGACCACCCCGGCGACCTCCCGCTTGGCCACCGCCACGTAGGCGTTGCCCGGGCCTGCGATGACGTCGACGGGCGCTATCGACTCGGTCCCGTAGGCCATGGCCGCGATCGCCTGCGCACCGCCCACCGCGTAGACCTCCTCGACGCCCGCCACAGCTGCTGCAGCGAGGGTCACGGTGGCAACCCCCCCTTCGGAGGGGGACCGTCCGCGATCGGAGCCGGACGGGTCGGACCGGTTCGGCATCGGTGGCACGCACAGGGCGATCCCCGCCACGCCGGCGACCTTCGCCGGCGTCGCCGTCATCAGCACCGTCGACGGGTATGCAGCTCGGCCTCCGGGTACGTAGAGGCCGGCGCGCCCCACGGGCGTGGGCACCGACCGGACCCTCACGCCGTTCAGCTCGTGGTCGTGGGGCCCTCGGCGCTGGCTCTCGTGGAACCGCCGGATGGCTTCGTGGGCGGTCTCCAAGCTCGCGAGCACGCTCGAGTCCACGGCGCCTCGGGCGGCGGAGATCTCCTCGGGTGCCACCCTCAGGTCGTCGAGCTGCACGCCGTCGAAGCGGGCTGTCAGCTCCCGGAGCGCTTCGTCGCCCCGCTCCCGGACGTCGGCGATGATCTCGCGGACCGACTCGACGGGGTCGTCGCGACCCGCTCCGGGGCGGGGGAGGAGCGACCGGAGATCGGCGCGACCTCGCAGGTCGAGGCGGTTCAGCACGGCGCCCAAGGTAGCTGGCCCACCTGGCAGCCCCTGCACGCGTTCGTCGGCTTCGCCACCCCAAAACTGAAGCCGGCGCCCCGAAGGGCGCCGGCTCGGCGACACTGGGCGGCGGATCCCAGACGTGTCGCCAGGTACCAGGTGGCGGGAACCTGGTGGGATCAAGTTAGTCGGGAAGGGCGGGTGCGTGCATCCTCGGGTGCCACGGGAAATGGCACGAACTGCCATGTTTTCCTTGTCTGATCGCTGGGATCAGACCCTGGAGCTGGGGCAGTAGTCGGACAGCACGCACTCCTCGCACCGGGGGCGCCGCGCGATGCACACCTGGCGGCCGTGGAGGATGAGCCGGAGGCTGAACACGCCCCACTCCGACGGCGGGAGCATCCCGTTGAGGTCGTGCTCTATCCGCACGGGGTCCAACTCGGTCGTCAGGCCGAGCAGGCGCGAGAGCCTGGTCACGTGCGTGTCCACGGGCAGGCCAGGGAGCCCCAGGGCCACGCTCCGCACGACGTTGGCGGTCTTGCGGCCCACGCCCGGGATGGTGACGAGGTCCTCCATGGCGCCGGGCACCTCTCCGTCGAAGCGTTCCACGAGCGCGTCGGCCATCCCCAGGAGGCTGCGGGTCTTGTTCCTGTAGAACCCCGTTGATCGGATGATCTCCTCCACCTCTTCGGGGTCGGCCTGGGCGAGGTCGTCGGGGGTTGGGTACTTGGCGAAGAGCACCGGGGTGACCATGTTGACCCGGGCGTCGGTGCACTGGGCCGAAAGGATGGTGGCCGCGAGCAGCTCGTAGGGGTTGCGGTGGTCCAGGGCGCAGGCCGCGTCCGGGTACTCGGTCGCCAGCCTCTTCGCCGTCTCGACGGCGCGGCCCTTCGGAGTCCTCGGTCGGCCCATCACCCGGAGGCTATTGGGCCCCATCCCGCCCTGGCCCCGATCGACCGTACGGCCACCTACTGTGCTGGAGGTGATCGAGCTCATCGTTGATCCCCCCAGCGCGCTCGACGGGCCCGAGCGAGCGGCTGTGACCGATGCGATCGAGGCCGCCCAAGACTTCGCCCTGGCGGCGAGCGTGGCCCGAGAGCGGGGGGCCAGCGCCCTGACCGTTGCGATCGAGCCGGCGTCCTCGCTCCACGACGAGGCTGCAGCGGATGCAGGCTTCGAGGTTGTCCGAGAGATCCTCCAACTGCGCAGGTCGCTGCCCATGGACGACCCCGGAGAGCTGCCGACCCGGGCCTTCGTGCCCGGCGTCGACGAAGAGGCCTGGCTGGAGGTGAACAACCGGGCGTTCGCCTGGCACCCGGACCAGGGAGGCTGGGACGTCGAGCAGCTGCGCGATCGCCAGGCGGAGCCCTGGTTCGACCCCGACGGGTTCCTCCTGCACGAGCGCACCGACGACTCGGGAGCTGCGAGGCTCGCAGGCTTCTGCTGGACGAAGGTCCACGAGGAGCTCGATCCACCGGTGGGGGAGATCTACGTGATCGGGATCGATCCCGATCTCCAGGGCCACGGCCTGGGGCGGAAGCTCACGCTCGCGGGGCTGGACTGGCTCGCCCGCCAGGGCATCGGCAAGGCGATGCTGTACGTGGAGGCCGACAACATCCCCGCGAGGGCCCTCTACGAGGATCTCGGCTTCGAGGTCCACCAGTCGCATCGTCGCTACGCGGTCTCCTTCTGAGGCTCGAAGGGGCAAGACCACGGGAGGCATCGGCGCTCGCGCCTGCAACAATGGCCCGATGGAGACCCGCCGTTGGACCAACCCCTCCCAGCCTCAGACGCTCTACATCGCGGTCATCCTCCTGTACGTGAACGCAGCGATGTCCCTGCTCTTCGGCGGCTTCCTGAGCATCATCGGACTCCTGCTCATCGTCGGCGACGTGGCCGCCGGCCTGGGCATCGCCAACGAGAAGCGCTGGGGCTACCTCCTCGGCGTAGGCGTTGCGTCCATCGGCGTGCTCTTCGCAGTGGGGCTCCCCGTGGTGCTCGACGGGGTCGGTGCCCTCCTCAGACCGGCGGTCCTCATAGGAGCGATCTTCCCTGTGGCCCTCTTCGCGCTGCTCGTCCACCCCATGAGCCGCGACTACCAGCGCGTCTGGTTCAAGTAGTCGCGGAGGATCGTCGGCGGGGTTTGTGCCCGGCCCCGAGCTGAGAGAACATCGTTGCCATGACGACGACCGTGAAGGGAACAGCCGGCCTCAAGGAGCTAGTGGGCCAGCACCTCGGCTACAGCGACTGGCTCGAGATCAGCCAGGAGCGCGTGAACCAGTTCGCCGACGCGACCGGTGATCACCAGTGGATCCACGTCGACCCCGAGCGTGCCGCCAAGGAGAGCCCCTTCGGGGGGGCGATCGCCCACGGCTACCTCACCATCTCGCTGGGTCCGGCCCTCATGCCCCAGATCATGAAGGTCACCGACGTGCGCATGGCGGTGAACTACGGCTGCGGCAAGGTCCGCTTCCCCTCACCGGTGCCCGTGGGCTCCAAGCTCCGTCTCGGTGCTGTGCTCGACAAGATCGAGGACATCGGCGGCGGTGGCGTCCAGGTGTACATGACGTTCACCTTCGAGGTCGAGGGTGCGGCCAAGCCCTCGTGCGTCGCGGAGATCATCTTCCGCTACTACGACTGAGCGCTGCGCCAGAGGGGACGCCCGGCGCTACCCCACGAGGAGGCGCACGGCCGTCGCCAACCCGAGAACGATCACCACGGCCCTGAGCGCCAGCGAGGGCATGCGCAGAGCCAACCGCGCACCCAGCAGTCCGCCTGCCAGGCTCGTGGCTGCCATGGTCCCTGCTGCCGACCAGTCGACCGGGGCCGCCACCACGAAGGCGATGGCTGCCACGGTCGACCCCAGGAGCACCGCAGCGCTTCTAACGGCATTGGTCCGGTTGAGGTTCCCCGACACCGTGAGCCCGAACACCGCCAGGAGGATCACGCCGAGGCCTGCACCGAAGTAGGCGCCGTACACGCTCGCGCCGAACGTCGCCACCTGCCGGGCCACCACGTGCGACCGGGCCGTGCCTGGGGCGTAGCGAAGGCGTCGGACGATGAACGGCTGGGCTGCGAACAGGGCGCACGAGAAGATCAGCAGGTAAGGGACCACCGCTCGGAACGAGTCGCCGGGCAGCACCAGCAGGAGGATGGCGCCCAACACCTCTCCCGGCACGATCACCCAAGCCAGAGAGCGCAGGAGGGCCCCCTGGTCCGCGAGCATCCTTCGGAAGCCGATGGTTCCGCCCAGGTATCCCGGCCAGATGCCGACGGCCGAGGTGACGTTGGCGGTCACGGGCGCGTAGCCCAGCGCCAGCAGGGCGGGGAACGACACGAGGGATCCGCCGCCGGCGACGCCGTTGACGACACCTGCACCGAACCCTGCTGAGACCAGCAGGGCGACCTCGCCCAGGCTCATCGATCGGCCGACCGGTCCACCGGCAAACCATAGAGCGACCCCAGCTCCCGCCCACCGCCACTCCCTGCCTGCGGGCGTCCGGGTGAATCGGGCGGAACGGGGCCAGGGAAGCTCGGTCGCCGGTTCGTTCGGTACTCTCGGCCCGTGCAACTCGGCCCCGGAGGCATAGAACCTCCCGCCGCGGACGCGGAGGTCGAGGAGAGGGCCAGGTCGTCGCGATGGGCCATCGCGATGCGCGTCGCGCTGATGATCGTGTCGGCCCTCGTCCTCTACGGACTGGCCCCGAGCCTGCTCGCCCTCTTCGCGGAGACGCCTCAGCTGTTCAGGATGAACCCGGCTTGGCTCCTGGCCATCGTCGCGTTGGAGACGGCGAGCTTCGCAGCGGTCTGGTGGCTCATCCGCATCGCCCTGCCCCAGGTCTCGTGGTTCGTGGCCTCCACCTCGCAGTTGGCCTCGAACGCCGTGAGCCGGATCGTCCCCGGCGGAGCGGTGGGCGGAACCGCCCTCAGCTGGCGGATGCTCTCGGCATCCGGCGTGCACAGGGGGACGGCCGGTGCTGCGATCGCCGCCACCTCCTTCATCTCCAACGGCGTGCTCTTCGCCATCCCACTGGTCGCCGTGCTCGGGTCGATCTTCGGTGCACCGGTGCCCGAGAGCCTCTCGCTGGTGGCCTGGGGTGGCTTCGCCATCTTCGTGCTGCTCTTCGTGGTCGCGTTCGTGGTGGTGCGCTTCGACGCTCCGCTAGAGCTCTTCGGTCGCATGGTCGAGAAGGCGGCTGGCCCCGTCTACCGGCGCCTCCGGCGCTCGGGGGCTCCTACAGCGGCGAGCATCATCGCGCAGCGCAACGGCATGGTGGCGGCCCTGGGCGCCCGCTGGGAGCAGGCGCTCCTCGCCGCGGTGGGGAAGTGGCTCCTCGACTACCTCGCACTGGTCGCCGCCCTGTACGCCGTGGGTGCGAGCCCTCGGCTGAGCTTGATACTGCTTGCCTACGGCGCCGGGGCCGTCCTGGCGATGATCCCGATCACACCGGGCGGGCTCGGATTCGTCGAGGCAGGCCTCACGGCCACCTTGGTGCTGGCCGGGATCCCGGGCGACCAGGCCCTGCTCGCGACCCTGGCCTACCGGATCGCCTCCTACTGGCTCCCCCTTCCTGCCGGGTTGGGGGGCTGGCTCCTGTTCCGCCACCGCTACGGGCCTCGGGCCGCCAGGGCCGTGCTGGGAGGCGGAGAAAACTAGAACCTGTTCTATAATGGGTGCGATGGCACACCAGCGCACGAGACCACCGGCCGCCGAGTCGAGCTACCCGATCGGCTCGATAGGGGTGGTCGACACGATGCTGGGGATACCCGACGGTGATCGTGGCCAGTGGTACGAGTTCCTCAAGCCCCAGCTGCGTGAGGAGAGCCAGGACTTCGAGTTCCCCGTCGAGTACATGTTCCACGAGGTCCCTCCCGACCCAGCCGAGGATCCGGTCGGATACGTGATCTCCGAG